>JANQNL010000176.1 GCA_028279585.1 Thermoplasmatota archaeon | reverse complement strand
GGCTGAAGGCCCTGGTGACCATCCTTGGTGAGCTGGGCATCGACCCGGTCACCCACAACGACTTCATCAAGAACAAGATCGACGGGACCTACCCGAAGTTCGAGGGTGAAGGTGAGGAGGAGGGTTTCGAGGCCCACATCAAGAACTACTCCTCATGGTCGGACTACTTCGAGTTCGCCAACCCACACACCTCCGATACCAGGTGGACAGGCCTCCGACGCTCTGATGGCAATGTAGTAGCCAGGCACCACAAGGGTAAGAACGTCTCCCAGATCTGGAAGCACGGGTTCTGGCAGACATCATTAGCGGTCAACCGCTTTGTCTCCAAGTCCGTACTCAAAGAGCTCTGGGCCCTCACAGGCTCCCAGAGAGAACAGAGGATAGACTTCCTTTCAGACTACATCTACGTCATGTTCGACTGCCTGTTCGAACCTATCTGCGAGGACCATATCACATTGGAATCTTCCGCGACCAGGACCCTGGAGAAGGTCGACGACCTGGAACAGATAGGTCTCTTAGCAAGATCATACCACGAGATGCTCATGGGCAACAGGTCCTGCCCCAGGTTCTGGGAGAACATCGACACTAGGGTAACTTTCCAGAACGTCGTTATGCTCACCCACTCCCTCTGCGACCTGGTCAACTACCACCAGGAAAGAGGCGACTCAGAGATGGCCAGGAAGTCGTTCAAGGTCATAAACGACAGGCTCATCAACTTCTCCAACGCCTACTTCGTCTTCAACCTGGGAGAGCTCACAGGAGCAGAAGGGTGGGAGACAACGGAGAACGCATGGGCAAGGTCGATACAGTCCGAGATACCGGACATCTCCATCTACGATGTGGTAAAGCGAGCTGCCCTTTACACGGTCACCAAGGACCTTGACGAGGAGCTTTGGGAAGGACTCGCGTTCACCCCGGAACAGGTCCGTGCCGACACCGGCCATATCGGTGGGGAAATGCACGGGAAATGGGAGAACATCGACTTCTGTGAACATCATCTTTAGATAGATAGAAACGATTAGGAAATACACGAGCCAGAGGAACAAGCATGCCCGAACTCAGAAAGGACTACATCACCCCCACCTGGGTAGTTATCGCCACCGAGAGAGCCAAAAGGCCAAAGGACTTCAAACCAGAGACCGAGGAGGCCGGCGATCCTGCAAAGTGTCCGTTCTGTTACGGCAATGAACACATGACCCCTTCCGAGGTCCTGGCCTACCGCAAGGCAGGCTCTAAAAAGGATGAGCAGGACTGGTGGGTCAGGGTCATCCCGAACAAGTTCCCGGCCCTTAAGATCGAAGGCGAAGTGGACCACCGCGTCTCCCAGCTGCATAATCGTATGAACGGTGTCGGTGCCCACGAGGTGGTCATCGAGACCCCAGAGCACTTCGAGCACATGGGCACCCTGGAAGCCAGCCAGATAGCAGAGACCGTAGCTGCATATCAGGCTCGATATCTTGATCTGGCCAAGGACACCCGGTTCAAGTATATCCAGATCTTCAAGAACCACGGTCGTAAAGCTGGAGCATCCCTGGCACACCCCCACTCCCAGATCATCGCAACCCCCATGATACCGCGTAAGATCATGGAGGAGATAACCTTTGCAAGGACCTACTACCAGCAGACCGGTGGGACCTGTATCTACTGCGACATCATCGAACTGGAGCTTGAGAAGAAGGAACGCATCATCTACCAGAACGATGCCTTCGTAGCCATTGCTCCATACGCATCCAGGTTTCCCTTCGAGGTCTGGATCCTTCCGCTCTACCATGAGCCTTACTTCGAGAGGATATCCCCGCAGGACAAGGGATTGTTAGCAGACAACATGTCCCATGTTCTGAGAAGTTACAACGAGGTTTTGGGAAATCCTCCTTACAATTTCTACATCCATACATCACCTAACACTCCACACGAGCACCACTCGTTCCATTGGCACATCGAGATAACCCCCCACCTGACCAATGTTGCAGGTTTTGAGAGGGGAACAGGTTTCTACATCAATCCAGTGCCGCCCGAGGATGCTGCATCCGCGCTTCGTGATGGTAAGAAGAAGTAAAGGAGCCACCAAAAATGAACGTGCTCATAGTTTCACCTGAGGTATATCCGTTTGCAAAGACCGGAGGCCTCGCGGACGTAGCCGGAACACTTCCACCAGCCCTGAAAGAGCTGGACCTGGACGTCAGGGTCATCATGCCAAGACATGGTTCCATAGACCCTGACCAGGAGGTCATCTGCGACTTCCCGGTCCACATGGGACGCTTCAAGGCCACGGCAATGCTCAAGGTCAATGCCATAGGCGAGGTCCCTGTGTACCTTGTGGATAACTATCGCTACTTTGGAAGAAAGGACCTCTACGGCCACGAGGACGATGCGGAGCGTTACACTTTCTTCAGTAAAGCAGTCCTGGAGGCGATGAAGAGGATAGACTTCCAGCCAGACATCATTCACTGCAACGACTGGCAGTCCGGTCTCATCCCAGCCCTTTTAGAGCATCAGTACGGTGACGACCCGTTCTATGCCAAGACAAAGACCCTCTACACCATCCACAACCTGGCATACAACGGAAGCTTCCCCCACGAGGTCATCAGCATGACCGGGCTTCCACAGTCCGTCTACACTCCAGAGGAGATAGAGTTCTACGGGGCGTTCTGCTACTCCAAAGCTGGAATAGTCTACGCCGACGCTGTATCCACGGTCTCTCCCACCTACGCCAAGGAGGTCCAGACCGAGGAGTTTGGCTACAGGCTCGATGGTATCTTGCGAGTCCGCTCCAAGCGGATGTTCGGTATCCTGAACGGTATCGACAACGACGTATGGAACCCGAAGACAGATGAGCTCTTACCAGCCAACTTCACAAAGTCCAAGATGAAGGGCAAGGCCGAGTGTAAGGCCGAGCTTCAGGACGAGGTCGGTCTGGAGCAGGAGCCCAACACTCCTCTCATCGGTATGGTCACGAGGCTTTCTGCCCAGAAGGGATTGGACATCCTGGTCCCTGCCATGGAGCATTTCATGTCAGAGAAGATGCAGTTCGTCCTCCTCGGCTCTGGGGACAAGCATTACGAGTTCCAGATGGGACAGGCGGATAAGCGTTTCCATAACGCAGCATGCCTCATCAAGTACGACGAGGGAATGGCCCACAGGATCTACGCGAGCTGTGACTTCTTCCTCATCCCATCTCTTTACGAACCCTGCGGGCTGACCCAGATGATCTCGTTCAGGTATGGTACACTTCCGATAGTCAGGAGGACAGGAGGTCTTGCTGACACTGTCATCGACCTGGACAAGCATCCGAAGTCCGGGAACGGGTTCGTATTTGACGATTACAACCCGGACCAGCTGGCTGATGCAATAGTCAGGGCTGTGAAGTTCTACTCGAAGAAGACCCAGATGAAGAAAGCTGTATCTTCTGCCATGGACCTGGACTACACATGGACGGCTT
>JANQNL010000145.1 GCA_028279585.1 Thermoplasmatota archaeon | reverse complement strand
TGTCCCTGAACTGGACCGGATGGCGCGGTGTCGGTATGGCCACCCGCGGTTCTCTTCTGAAGATCTTCGACGAGGCCGGCGTGACCCTTATCCCGCTGGACCACGGCATCACCCTTGTGACCAAGAACCTGCAGTATGCGGGTGATGAGTCAGAGGTCACCGTGGCTGGAAACGTCGCTTTCCTTGATACAGACTCCATCATCTCTGGTGCGAACCCGATGACGGATGAGCTCAACAAGACCATCAGCAAGGACAAGAAGTTGTTCACCCTGATAGATACGGCCGTGGAGGGATCTCCAGGGGGGGAGATAATCTTCAATAAGACCCTTGAGACACCAACGGACCTTTACCTCAACGATCACGCGATAGAGGGAACACCTCTTCTCCCTGGTGTCATGGGCGTCGAGACCTTTGCACAGGCTGCAAAGGCTATGTATCCAGAGCTCAACGTGTCTTCGATAACCGATGTGGAGTTCCAAAGGCCGATAAAGCTTCTCAAAGGCAAGTCGGTGGACCTACGTATCGTCGCAGAGATCGTGTCCGAGGGGAAGAAGGAAGCAACCGTGGCAGTCCAGCTTCAGACCGTGTTCATCGGTCCGGATGGAGTGGCCAGGGAGCCACAGACGCACTTCAAGGGCCTTGTGCACCTTTCTTCGAAGAAGAACAAGTCTCCAAAGGCAGGTTCCTTCAAGATAGCCAAGCCTGTGGACAGGAAGATCTCCTTCGACGAGGTCTACGATAGGTTCTTCCACGGACCTACCTTCCAAGTGCTTGGCGGTGTTGACGAGCTTGGCGAGAAGGAGGCCGAGGGTGTCTACAAGTATCCTGTCGGCGACTTCTTCGATGATGTTGCTCCAGCATTCCTTTCCGAGCCTATGCTGCGGGAGCTTGGTTTCCAGACCGCGGGAATGCTCGACATGTATCACAACGGCAACCTGTCGCTTCCACTGGGTATCGACAAGGTCGAGCACTACGGTGTTGCCAAGGACGCCAAGAACTTCAGGGCCAGGGTCGTGCTGGTAAGCACCGACGACGACGGAATGGTCACTGGATACGACGTCGAGGTCGTTGACAACAAGGGCCGTGTGGTAGACCGCATGGTCAACTACAAGATGATCAACACTGGAAAAGTAGACAAGGACAAACAGTTCTGAGGTTTCACATGGCGGTAGCTGTCGAGGGTACGGACAGGTTGATCCTGCAACTTCCTCTGTTCCACGAGGACCATCAGCTCGTGCAAGAGGTGGTCGTTGTGCCTACTCGACTGTATTCCCAGGACCTCTTCGCTCCTGCAGAGCGCAGGCTTGCCGAGGAGTTCAAGGTGGAAAAGCGTGCCGTGGAGTGGATCTCTGGACGGATGGCCGCGAAAGAGGCTGTACGGTTGTCCTTGAAGCGTGCCATGCCATACGATAGGGCGCCTGCACACAACGAGATCATCATCCTACCGCCCGAGGGTGAGAGGACCGGGCCCCCGCAGGTCGCTGTGATCGGTGGGACCCGACCAGTCTACAGTTCATTGAGCCATAGCGGTGGAGTTGCCGCTGCTGTGGCCGCCATGTCCACGCCTTTGATCGGTGTGGATGTTGAGTTCATTGAGCCTAAGAACTCGTCATTTTTAGGGGAGGTCTTCACTCCCGGCGAGGTCCAGGAGCTCTCTGGTATCATCTCTGACCAGGTCCGGATGGTGGAAGTGGTCATCAGGTTCTCCATCAAGGAGGCCGTTATGAAGGCCATCGGCACCGGGTTCAACCTCGACCTTCATCAGGTCGTAGTTACCGGTGGGGTGATAGATGGAAAGATCTTCCATGCAGTGGCCCTGGGTCCCGAGGCCCAGCAGGCCTTCACCTTCGGTTCAGGTTGGTCCGGAGGAGTGTTCTGCGTCGGTCACGACGTCATACACAACGTCTTTGGAACGGGTAAGAGCTATGTGGTTGCATCCACCGCTTTTATCCAGGAGGGGGGTTGATATGCAAACTTATTTAGAACATCCGTGCATCCACTGTAAACCCGTTCACGAGGGGCGAGTGGGCACTGTCTTATCATCACCCAGGCAGGTGATAGAATGAACAACAAAGAGAAACAGGAGCAGTTGGTAGAAAAGCGAAAGACCGCGTCCCTTGGAGGCGGTGAGAAGCGTATCGAGGCCCAGCACGAGAAGGGCAAACTGACTGCGCGGGAAAGGATCAACAAGCTGCTTGACAAGGACACCTTCGTCGAGATCGACCAGTTCCTCACACACCGTTGCACAGACTTCGGGATGGAGAACAAGAAGGTCGAGGGTGACGGTGTCGTCGTCGGATACGGTCGTGTTGACGGAAGACTTGTATACGTCTATGCCCAGGACTTCACCGTTCTCGGTGGCTCCCTCGGAGAGGCCCACGCTCGAAAGATCACCAAGGTCCAGGACCTGGCGGTCAAGAGCGGCGCACCGATGATCGGGATGAACGATTCCGGTGGTGCCAGGATCCAGGAGGGTATCGACTCCCTTGGCGGCTTTGGTGAGATATTCTTCAGGAACACGATATCATCTGGTGTCATACCTCAGATAAGTATGATCATGGGGCCATGCGCCGGTGGTGCTGTGTATTCCCCTGGATTGACCGACTGGATATTCATGGTCGACAAGACATCTTACATGTACATCACTGGACCCGCGGTCGTGAAGACCGTGACCAACGAGGATGTTTCTCATGACGAGCTCGGTGGTGCATACCCCCACAGCTTCACCTCCGGTGTGAACCACTTCTATTGCCCGGACGAGGATGATGCTTTCGTCAAGGTGAAGACGCTGCTGTCCTTCATTCCTTCAAATAACTTAGAGGACCCACCGTTCGTGGAGACCGAGGACGACCCAGAGAGGCTCTGCAAGGCTCTAGACGAGATAGTTCCAGACAACCCGAACCAGGCCTACAACATCAAGGACGTCATCACAGAGATTGTGGACGAGGGATACTTCTTCGAGGTCCACGAGAACTACGCACCGAACATGGTGGTCGGCTTCGCCCGAATGGATGGCCACTCGGTAGGCATCATTGCGAACCAGCCTACACACATGGCGGGTTCCATTGACTGGCAAAGCTCCATGAAGTCTGCAAGGTTCGTCAGGTTCTGTGACGGCTTCAACATCCCGCTTATCACGCTCGTTGATGTTCCTGGTTTCTTACCAGGAACCTCCCAGGAGATGGGTGGTATCATCAAGCACGGTGCAAAGCTTGTGTATGCATATTGTGAAGCTACAGTTCCGAAGTTGACCGTCATCACCCGCAAGGCATACGGCGGAGCATACATCGTCATGTGCTCCAAGCACGTGAAGTCCGACATCAACTTCGCATGGCCATCTGCAGAGATCGCTGTGATGGGTGCCGAGGGTGCTGTCAACATCATCCAGAGAAGGGATGTTGAGGCTGCCGAGGACCCAGCTGCCAAGAAGGCCGAGCTCGTAGGTGCATACCAGGACAAGTTCGCAACCCCATACATCGCAGCCAACAGGGGTTACATAGACGATGTCATTCAGCCTCGCGAGACAAGGAAGAGGCTGATCAACGCTTTGTCTGCGCTTATCAATAAGCGCGAGTCAAGGCCTGCCAAGAAGCACGGCAACATTCCACTTTAGAGGGATACAATGGAGATTATCATCGACGGACTGCTGATAATGCTCATAGGCATGAGCGTGGTGTTCGCCTTCCTCAGTTTCCTAGTGTTGCTGATGTCAGTGTTCAAGTTCATCCCGGTACTGATGGACCAGGTCGTCAGGACCATCAAAGGTCAGGACAAGGCCAGGGTAAAGGTACCCAAGGACCAGGTCGAACAGAAGGTGGAGAAGGAGCGCGGACCTCGCGTGACCATCACACCGAAGAAGGCCGTCGACGACGAGACAGAGGTCATCATCGCCGCTGCTGTCCATGCGTATTTGAAACAGAAGGAGCAGGAAGCAAAGGCCGCTGGTGAGAAGCGGGCTCGCAGGAGGACCGTCTGGTCCATCGCTCACAAGTACGATATGATGAAATCAAGGCTGGGAACGGAGTCGTTCTCGATATGAGGTAGACCCATGCCGAAAGAAAAGAAGAAACAGGACAAGCCAGAGACCGAGGAAACACCGGTCAACAGGCGAAACTTCAAGATAAAGAGAGGGAAGAAGACCTTCCAGGTCGCTGTGGAGGAGGGCACTCCTGAGGAGGGCTCCACCTTCGTCCCTCTCACAGTATACATCAACGACAAGCCCTACGAGGTAGAGGTGGAGTCCGAGGGCACAGAGGCTGTCAGGACCTTCACTCCTCCTGCTGCAAAGAAGGAGGTCTCTGCTCCGAAGGCTGCACCAAAGGCGTTGCCATCTGCAAAGCCCACTGGTGCTGGTGTACTGACCGCTCCAATGGCCGGAAAGATCCTGCAGGTCCATGTGTCCGAGGGCGACAAGGTCAATGCCGGTGAGACGCTCGTTGTGCTCGAGGCCATGAAGATGGAGAACGAGCTTCGCGCTCCGAAGAAGGGAACCATCGCTTCTATCTCTGTCAAGGTCGGCGACGCTGTCAACACCAATGAGGAGATCCTCACCATCGAGTGATAGGTGCTGAACATGAGAAGCTCCAGATCGATGAGGTTCCAGGCGGTGGTCCTGGCCGCGACCCTGCTGCTGGTCGTAATGGCGTTCTTCGTGCCATTATCAGCTGCAGCTGGAAAGGAAGCAAAGGTCGAGAGCTCCTTCGACTTCGAAAGCGTCAACGGCTGGAGGGTGATATCCTCTGGCAGCGGCGCTACTACAGGTGCTGATATCGCAGGTACATCTTACACTGGTCAGAGGTCTCTGCATCTAGAGGCTGACCAGAACGACCTTCTCGTTGTGGAGAAGGGATTTGCCATCTCGAAAGAGGAGAAGCTGCATTTCAAGATGAGCTTCTATGTCAACATCGGTGCAGGGGTTCCTTCGGATCTGAACTTGCTTGTAAGTCCTTCGACGAAAGTGGTTGACCATGATGATGACGACACTGACTTCAAGGCCAAGACCATAAACGAGCGCGCAGGGGACTGGAGCATTGGGGCTGCTGATGCGAATGGTTGGCGGCTTGTGACCCTGGAGACGAACATTACGACCAATGCCGCTACCGTGATGTATGTGATCATTGGTGTCTACGATGGGACGTCAATCAATGTGGATGACGTCGAGATCACCATCGACAGGGTCGGCACCAGTGGTTCCACGAGCATCACTGAATCGTTCAGAAAGTTCGTTAAGTCCATGGGCATCGTGAACATCACTGTCCAGCAGGTGATCATGCTTGTGGTCGCTTGTGTGCTGTTCGTGCTTGCAGTGCGCTTCCAGTTCGAACCACTGCTGCTTCTTCCTATCGGCTTCGGTATCTTCCTTGCGAACATGCCCATATTCATGGGTGGGGAAGTTACGACCCTGATGGGTGAGGAAGGCTTCCTTTACTTCATCTACAAGTGGGGCATCTCCGAGTATGGACTGTTCCCGCTCATCATCTTCCTTGGCATCGGTGCAATGACCGACTTCGGTCCACTGCTTGCCAATCCTAAGACCGCTCTACTTGGTGCTGCTGCGCAGTTCGGTATCTTCCTGACACTGCTTGGCGCCCTCGCACTTGGGCTTGTCGATGTGAACATCGGTCCTGTCAATCTGTCCTTCGACTTCGGTCTGGCAGAGGCTGCGGCCATCGGTATCATCGGTGGTGCTGACGGACCGACCGCTATCTACACTTCATCACAGCTTGCACCTCACCTGCTTGGTCCTATCGCTGTGGCTGCGTATTCTTACATGGCTTTAGTGCCAATGATCCAGCCACCTATCATGAAGCTGCTCACTTCGAAGAAGGAGCGTTCTGTAAAGATGGAGCAGCTTCGTGAGGTCAGTAAGATCGAGAAGGTGCTCTTCCCGATCGCTGTGACGCTCGCTTGCGCAATTGTGGTTCCCTCGGCTGTGCCACTTGTTGGTATGCTGATGTTCGGTAACCTCATCCGTGAGAGCGGTGTGGTGAACAGGCTGTCCGAGACTGCGCAGGGTTCGCTCATCAATATCGTGACCATCTTCCTTGGTCTCTGTGTCGGTGCGACCATGTCCGGTGAGCTGTTCCTCAAGTTCTCGACCATCGGTATCCTGGTCCTTGGTATCGTCGCCTTCAGCTTCGGGACCATGGCCGGAGTGATGATGGGCAAGCTGTTCTACATCCTGTCCAAGGGCAAGGTGAACCCACTGATCGGTGCTGCTGGTGTGTCCGCTGTTCCGATGGCTGCGCGTGTTGTGAACAAGGTGGGCCAGGAGGAAGATCCTACGAACTTCCTGCTGATGCACGCCATGGGACCGAACGTGTCGGGTGTTATCGGCTCGGCAGTCGCTGCTGGTGTGTTGATCGCGCTGGTCGGGTAAGTCAAGACCCCCATCATTGTGCATCTAGTCTGTATTATCTTACGCTCCGCCTATAATGTTCGGGCGTCCGAAAAAATATCGTTTTACCGAAATTTACTTATATGGCAGCGGACTATTCGGTTAACCGAAAACAGGTGACCTAATATGCCAACAACACTCGATAAGGTCGATGTAGGCCGATCCGGGACCATAACAAAGGTCGAAGGATCCGGTCCTGTCAAGACCAGATTAAGGGATATGGGATTTGTCAGGGGTGCGGAGTTCGAGGTAGTTCGCAAAGCACCGTTCGGTGATCCAATTGAGCTGACCATCAAGGGCTATCAGATAACACTCAGAAAAGCTCAGGGCAAGCTCATTGTCGTGGAGGTGGACCAGTGATGTGTCTAGGGATGCCTCTGGTCATGGCGGGAGAAGGGTTCCAGACCCGGGTGCTCGGCATTCGGGCAGGTAGAGGATTGACCAAACGGTTGCTTGCCATGGGTTTTACCCAGGGCACGAAGGTCAAGGTCGTAAAGAACACTCGAGGGCAGCTCATCGTTCAGATGGGGGACTCGAGATATGCATTGAGCAGGGGGATCGCTCAGAAGATCTACGTAGCTGATAGGGAGTGATCAGGTGGGAAAAAAAAGTATTACATTAGCGTTAGCTGGAAACCCAAACACGGGGAAGACCTCGGTATTCAATGAATTGACCGGGGCAAGACAGAGGATCGGAAATTGGCCTGGTGTGACCGTCGAGAAAAAGATGGGTACAGTCACTCACAAGGGCAAGAAGATCGAGGTCGTGGACCTTCCTGGTACATACTCACTCACGGCGTACTCCACAGATGAGGTCGTGGCCAGGAACTTCTTGGTTAAAGATAAGCCAGATGTCGTTGTCCATGTTATCGATGCATCGAACCTTGAGAGGAACCTCTACCTGACCACACAGCTCATGGAGCTTGGAGTCCGCGTCGTCCTTGCATTGAACATGTCAGACATGGTAAAAAAGCGTGGGGACAAGATCGATACGCATCAGCTTGAGCGGTTCTTTGAGACTCCCGTTGTCGAAACGGTTGGCTCCAAAGGGATCGGAATGGATGCACTGCTGGATGCTGCGGTCACTGAAGCTTTAAAGGGACCTCATCACGAGCATGTTGTGGGATACGGAAAGTCCATCGAAACAAAGATCACTGAGGTCAGAAAGATAGTGGAGAAGGACAAGTCCTTGAAGACGTATCCACGAAGATGGCTTGCCGTCAAGATCCTTGAAGGTGATGAAGAGGTTGAAAAGATCATCAAAAAGAGCAAGGTCAACAAACAGATCAGAAAGGTCCTTGAAACCATTGATCTAGAGGGCTTCGAGGCCGCAATGGCTGACAAGCGGTATGAAGCCATTGGAGCAGCTGTCTCCCAATGCATGAAGAGAAAGCCAGACCAGATGACAGCCTCTGACATGATAGACCGAGTGTTCACCAACAAGTTCCTTGGGATTCCGATATTCCTTGCGATCATGTGGGGGGCATTCGAACTAACGTTCACGTTCGGCACTCCGTTCATGGACCTCATAGATACGGTCTTTGTTGAGGTGGGAGCATGGCTTGTCAACAACGTTCAACCTGAATGGGTCGGCTCCCTCCTCGGCGAAGGTATCATCGGCGGTGTAGGATCAGTTATCATATTCCTACCTAACATATTGATATTGTTCCTTCTTCTAGCATTCCTGGAAAGGAGTGGTTACATGGCCCGAGCTGCGTTCATCATGGACAAGCTCATGCACACCATGGGCCTGCATGGACATTCATTCGTTCCCATGCTCATGGGATTCGGCTGTAATGTGCCTGCTATCATGGCCACTAGAACGTTGAAGGACAAAAGGGACAGGCTGATAACCATCATTGTCGCCCCGTTCATGTCGTGTGGGGCTCGACTGCCTGTCTATATCCTGCTTGCAGGAACCTTCTTCAGTCGAAACTCTGGCATGGTGATCTTCATGATCTACATCGCCGGTATCATCGTCGCAATACTATCCGCTAAACTGCTCCGTATGACACTTTTCAAAGGAGAACCAGCACCCTTCATTATGGAGTTACCTCCATACAGGGTTCCGAACCTGAAAAGCTGTGTCATCCAGATGTGGGACAATGGAAAAATGTATGTGAAGAAGGCCGCTACGATCATCCTCTTGGGAGTTGTCATCATATGGGTGCTTTCAGTGCTCCCATGGGGTGTCGAGCCCGGAAGCGAGGAGAGTGTCATCGGTATCATTGGCAAGGTCATTGCACCGGTGTTCTATCCACTCGGGTTCGATTGGAAGATCGCAGTAGCCCTCATATTTGGTTTCGTTGCCAAGGAGATCGTCGTTGGTGGTCTGGGTGTGCTTTATGGAGTTGGTGAAGATGAGGATGGTCTTTCGGATGCTCTGAAGAACGATCCGAACTTCGGACCTTTCCATGCTGCTGGCCTCATGGCCTTCACCCTGCTCTACATGCCTTGCATCGCTTGTGCAGGTGTGATAAAGAAGGAAACAGGGTCCTGGAAATGGACAGCCTTCGCAATGGGATATGGAACAGCGATAGCATACCTGGTGGCCATGGCCATTAACGGTTTGAGGTTGCTGTTCGGATAGGAGGTGAAAGAAATGGTAAAACATCCTGAAAAAATGATATTCGCAGCTATTGCAGGACTACTGTACATCGTGCTTGGTATCCTGCAAAGCATCACGGGCTTTGGTCTTGACCTTGGGGGATGGACCGAGATGATATTCATCTTCCCAGACGCCATAGGCGGTCTTGCTATGGTCGTCATCGGTGCTGTGTACTTCTATGGCGTATACGAGTTGGCCACCGATAAAGACGAGGGTGTTGCCTTCGTCTATGTTGCGACCTGGATGGGGCTTGGGTTCATGATCCTGTATCTGCTCATCATGCTTGGTGATGCGTTCGAAGCCTATATCCTCAAGATAGAGGACTTCGAGGGCTGGACCCCATTGGACGACATCAGGCCTGGTATCTATCTTGGTGTGATCTCTTTCATCGGATTCGCCATCTGGGGAAGGAACTTCAGACCAAATGATAACAAGCCTGTTGAGGTGAAATGATAATGATCAAAGAAACGCTCGAAGCATTGAACTCCGCATCGGGATCCCTGCAAGACGTTGCAAGGAGACTGAAGATCACGCAGGATGAACTGCGTGGTCGACTCGATGTTCTGGAAAGCCATGGATACGTTGAGAAACGGGACATGGCAACACCCGATTGCGGTGGGACATGCTGTGGTTGCAACGCTAGTTGCAACATGAGCGATGGGATGTTCTCGTACTACATCACAAATAAGGGTATGAGGGCGATATTTAGACCTGCAAAGCACAACAGCTGAGTACCTCTAAGGACCCTCGTTCCTCCGAGTGGGGGTCCATTCTTTTCTTTTCGCTCTATATTTGGTAATGATCATAGACGAAATGGAACATTGATCACACATAAATGGGGGAACATTCAAGTACTTATTCCCCCATTTATAATACATCTTCCCCCATTTAGGTGCCAGCATGAGCTCCCTGCATCCTTCCTACCTCAAGGCCTTGAAGTTCACCAACCAGGACCTTTCTACGCTCAATAAGCTCGGAGAGTACCGGGGCAAACAGGCCATATACCTCGATCGCTCTCCAGAGACCCTAGAGAGCCTGCGCAAGGTCGCTGTGGTGGAGTCAACGGAGTCTTCGAACAGGCTCGAGGGGATCAAGACATCCCGTAAAAGGCTCAAGGGCATCGTCCTGGAGGACACTACGCCCGAGGACAGGGATGAGCAGGAGATCGCGGGATATCGAGACGCCCTGGCGCTGGTTCACGAGCATTATAATGAGCTGGAAGTTTCCACAGACACTATCAAGCTGCTCCATTCTACTATCCATAAGTACCTCCCGATAGAGGCAGGGGAGTGGAAGATCAAGTCCAACTACATCATCGAGGACATGCCTGATGGCACAGTAAGGATCAGGTTCGAACCCACAAGCCCGGAAGAGACCCCTGCAGCCATGGAGGAGCTGGTGAGGCTTTATCATACCGCACCACCTAACGTCGACCCGCTCGTCATCGTGCCAGGAGCGATCCTGGACATGCTTTGTATCCACCCGTTCACTGACGGCAACGGCAGGGTCGCACGGCTCCTTACACTACTGATGCTTTACCAGCATGGGATCCTGGTAGGCAGGTACGTCAGCCTCGAGCGTGTGTTCGAAGTCTCGAAGACCTCTTACTACGAGACGCTTGAGCGGTCATCCATCGGATGGCATAAGGGTAAGCACGATGTCATGCACTGGACCAGGTATTTCTGGGGGGTGCTACTGAGTGCGTACTCCGAACTGGATGAACGGATAGGCAAGGTCAGGACCAAAAAGGGTGCAAAGCAGGAGATGGTCTTCAACACCATCAAACGCTCTGCTGTGCCGATCTCTGTTGGTGAGATAATGGAAGCCTGTCCAGGGGTGAGCAGACAGACCGTGAAGTTGGTGTTGAACGACCTTCGGGATAAGGGCATGGTAGAGTCAACTGGTATTGGCCGGTCTGCAAAATGGAAAAAGGTCCCATCATCCAAATGGGATAAAGAATAAATAAATAGGGTAACAACGCACTAGTTATTGTCTCATTTAGATGTTTCTGACTACTTCTTCTTCGTCAGTTCTTTCAGCCTGTCCTTGATCCCTTGGACCTCTGGTTCGAGGTACTCCAGACTCCACAATAACCTCATATATACCCACACCATTGTTCAACACAATGGTAACTCCACAACCCTGGGGAGCTTTGGCTGTAGCTGGAGTTCTAGCCCTATCAACGCTCGTCTACATCTCGGTGATGATACACATCACCCACGAGGTTGACGACTCGGACTGGCCAGACGCCATGCCGTTGGAGCCTGGGTGGGCATTGGTGGAGGTTGGGGGGAACCTGACCCTGGAGGAGGCTCTGTCGAACGCGACAGGGGAGACGGAGTTGCGGTTGCGGCCTGGGACGCATACTATTTCTGACGTGCTCCTCGATCGGTCGCTCAAGATCGCGGGCAACGGCTCGGACACCTACCTCAAGGTGAACGGCTC
>JANQNL010000129.1 GCA_028279585.1 Thermoplasmatota archaeon | reverse complement strand
AGCTCTACGGAGCGGTCCCAGAACTTGCAGACATCTGCAACCTGAAGACGAAGAAGCTCTTCGGTGTTTTCTCCGAGAACATGGGACCAGTCCAGTGGAAGAGCCTTGCCGAGAACATCAAGAAGGAAGTGGAGGAAGGAGTTCGCGGTATCGTCATCGGCCACGGCACTGACACCATGCATCACACCGCTGCTGTGATGTCCTTCATGGTCCAGAACTCACCTGTGCCCATTGTGATAGTCGGTTCCCAGAGGTCCTCCGACAGGCCCTCCTCCGACGCAGCGCTCAATCTTATCAATGCTACTTACACAGCGGCCGAGAGCGACCTGGCAGAAACCATGGTGTGCCTCTTTGGTCCAACCTCTGACAAGTATGCTCTCTTGCATAGAGGTACCAGAGTCAGAAAGATGCACTCCTCCTACAGGTCCACCTTCAGGACCATCGGTGACATCCCCCTGGCCACTGCCGATCGCGGCAAGTTCACCTATCTGCGTGATGATTACAAAAAGAGGCGTGATGATCGCAACATCGATATCTTCCCAGATTTCGAAGAACGCGTGGCCATCCTCTATTACTATCCGAACATGCACCCTGACATGGTGGAGTCGCTCATCGACAGGGGCTACAAGGGCATTGTCATTGCCGGCACCGGTCTTGGTCATGTCAACAAACCACTCTATGAGCCATTGCGCAGGGCATGTGAGGAAGGCATCGAGGTCTACATGTCCGTCCAGACCCTCTGGGGCTACGTCCAGATGTACGTCTACGACACTGGCCGCGACCTGATGGACATGGGCATCATCCCTGCCAAGAACATGCTTCCAGAAGTCACCTACTGCAAGCTCTGCTGGGCAATGGGCCAGACCCAGAACCACGAGGAGATCAAAAAGCTCATGCTCACGCCTATCGCAGGGGAGATCACTCCAAGGGAGCCTCCGAACAGCTACGCCATCTTACAGGGTGGTCTTCCAGAAGTGGACAAGTTCCTCCAAGACAATGTGATATGATCACGGCTTCGTCTTCAGGATGTACTGGTCGCTCTTGTTCTTGCCATTGAAGTAGTAATCGTAATGGTTAGTGATTATGTAGAAGACCGCGTCCTCTCCAACCTGGCTTGGAACACCATGGGCGGCTCTGCGGGGGATCACATAACCCCTGATGATGTCCTCATCGGACTCCTCGAACAACGCTTCACATTGTGGCATGATGATGTTCGAGTCGACCCACCAATCGCTGATGAGCAGGGTGAGGTCTTCCAGTTCGGGTTCTATCCTGTATTCACCAAAGAACACCGTGGACCATTCTACCCACTGTAACCCATTGGCGGATACACCACTGGGTACTATCGGGACCTGATAGACCTTGTCGAACTTCTCTGGATGGTAGAGGTAGACCCAGACGCCGATATCGTCAGTGATGATGCCGGATGTGAACTCTCCTGTGAAGGAGATCTTGACGAGACGCCATGCATCATCGTCGGTGATGCCATCCACGGCCTTTGTCTGGAGGTATGCCTGGTGGGCCGCCCATCCAAGTGTCTTGGTCGCGATCTCTGGGCGTCCTTTGTCCAGGGATATGGTCAGAGGGTCCACTGGGGGATCGTCATTCCCATTGCATCCTGCCAGGAACGCGATAGCGACCATGCAAGTAACCATTGTGAGCGCAAGACCCACTACATACCTGCTTCTCATTGGTTAAAAATCAGTGGGCCAGGTTATAATCATTTCGGTCCTTGGATCGAATGGAGTTAAAAATGATTCGGTTCAGTCCTGCTCCCACTTCTCGCTCCACTCGGCCATGGCATCGAGCACAGGGATAAGGTCTTTACCCTTTTCCGTGAGAGAATAATGGATAACAACCGGGGAGACAGAGGCGACCGTTTTATCGACGATATCATACTCCACAAGCTCCTTGAGCTTCGCTGAAAGTGTCTTGGAACTGATGCCCTTCAGAGACTTCAGCATCTCATTGAACCGCCATGGCTCCTCCTTGAACCTCAGATTCCGAAGTATCATCAGGCTCCACTTGTTCCCAACCAAGGAAATGGTGCTTTCGTATGGGCAGACGATCTTTCCGTTCCTGTAGGTGTTCTCGACCATTAGGTTACCTCCGGGTAACTTACCGGTGACAAGTTCAGTGAGTCATTATATAGTTTCTAAAGTATATCTACTTTTAGAAGTAAACCAAGTTTACTTATGAAAGCAAGGAGGTATTGTTAGACATGAGCGGAAAGATGTCAAAGATCTATTATTTCGACAAGGGCGGCAAGCACAACAGCGAGATGACTTACAAGCTTGCCAGAGAGCGAGCCGAAGAGCTTGGGATAAGGAACATCGTGATCGCATCCATCAGAGGGGGCTCGGTCCCACTGATGCTCGATGTGTTCGAAGGGAGCGATGTGAAGATATTCTTTGCATCCTGCGATGCATGTGATGGATGTCCACGATTCAATCTGGATATGAAGAAGAAGCTCGAAGCCAAGGGCCATGAGATGATCCTTATCAACGAGAATAAATACCCATACCCAGACGCAGCCGTACTTGCATACAGACGTGTCAGCCAAGGCTTCAAGGAAGTTGTCCACCTAGCGATAGGCGTGGTCGAGGAGGAGATACTTCCACCCGGGGAGGACATAATCGCGATCTCTGGGACCGGTTGGAAGGGATACTCTGGTGGGGGTGGAAGTGACACGGCCGTTGTCTTGGAGACAACGAGTGCACAGGATTTCTGGTCGTACGAAGGGTCCCTTGCCGAGAACAAGACAAGAGGCATGAAGATCAAAGAGATCATTTGTATGCCGCGGTAGGGAGATCCTCACCCCTGCATGATGGTCGAGTAAGTGTCCTTCGTCATCCGATGACTTATTAGATGCTTCTCTGCCATGTCACAAACCACTGTAATTTTCGCGGCGGGATGGATGTTTAGGTCGTGAACATATTTGATCTAACATCCAAGTCCTACCTCTCCAGATCGTCGCCTCCCCATAAAGGGCAAATCCGTCTGCATCCCATCCTGCATTGATCGGCCTGTGCTCTGGCCACATCAAGGGATTATTAGCCTCGAAGCTGATATATTCCTCAGATCAGATTTTATCCTAACGACCTAAAACCGAAGCCCTCTTGTCTTATTGAATTGGGATTTGAGTGGAATCGATCTTCATTCTTCATCAGCATCTTCCTCTATCTCCTCGTCGTCAAACACTTCCTCATCAAATTCTTCTTCGTCTTCAACGTCAAGCTCTTCTTCTATATCTTCGTCGTCCTCTTCTTCATCGTCACCAAGTTCTTCTTCGTCTTCTTCTTCCTCATATTCTTCATCGAGATTCCCTTCAAAAACCTCGTCATCTTGGTCACGTTCATTCTCCGAATCCGCTCTTGGATTCGCTCTTTTGAGCATTATTACAAGCACCACCAACGCGATAACGAGTAATGCAATGACAAACCAAAGAACGATGCTCAATCCTGAGAATGTATCCTTGATCGCTTGACTTATGTCCGCCTCATCACCGTCCGTGGAGGTGTCCGACATTCCATTCTCCTTCAATGGTGACGTGTCTCCAATATACTCGTCCAGGTTAATCACGCCATCGCCGTCCTCATCCGAGCCAGCATCATCAGGATCGTTGGGATCAAGATCGTAAAGTAACTCCCAACTGTCGGGCATCCCATCGCCGTCGGTATCCTCCAAGTATATCTCATCAATACCCATTGTGTTATCGATAGTGGTGTTCACATAGATCGTTTTGTTAACGATCTCCTTCACGGTATGATTCACTATCGTGGTGGTGTTCACGTATTGGGTATTGTTTATGACCTCTTGCTCCCACCTGTAGGGATCGAATGGGAAGAAATCCTCGGTGTCAGGATGGCCGTCATTGTCGTAATCGAGGGGGTAAATATCAGAATTATCCCCTATACCATCGTTATCTGTGTCTATCCATTCGGTCGTGTTGCTGGGGAATTCATCATCTGTATCATTAATGCCATCCCCATCCATATCCGAATCCAAGACATCTGTAACATTATCACCATCCATGTCCGGTGGTAGAGATTGACCATCCAAAGGATCAGTTCCTACAATGTCTTCTATGTAATCCATCCAACCATCGTCATCGTCATCTGAATCTAAAGTGTCAGCGATTCCATCACCATCGGTGTCAAGGATAACCTCCAACTGGAACTCACTGAAGTCCACTGCACCATGGCTATCTGAGACCGACACGTTGACACTATGAAGACCTACTTCGTCAACAGTTGGTGTTCCGTTGAGTAAGCCTGTATTATCGATGCTCAACCAGTCAACTCCGGTAACCGACCAGATCAGACCGGCATCGCCGTCCTCACTTGAATTATAATCATTCTCATATTGTTGCCCTGTTAAAATCTGGGTCTGGTCGTCAGTTAGGATTTGCGGTGCATTGTTGATTACCGTCACTGTGTAGTTCTCATATACGCTTCCGGAATCTCTGCTGATGTTGACATAGTATGAGCCTATGTCATTATTCCGCGGGGTACCAGACAGCACCCCGTCACTCGTCTCCGACAACCAATTGGCATCGGTTTCGACATCCCAGTCAGATCCATATGAAGAGAAATTTGCAATGTAGAGTGTATCTTCATAGGCCATGGTCTCATCATCGACCGAGGTCATCACAAGGGTATAGTTTTCAATTATTCCACCACTGTGGTCACCAACAAAGATGCCTACAGGTTTGTGACAACGAGCCGTCACGTTATTGAGGTTCCCATCAGACATCCTGCCCACGAAAGCCCCGACATCATTTAAGCCAGATGCGTTCCCAAAACTGGTCGTCTTTGTGATAATTCCGTGGTTATCTCCCACGAACCCACCCACGCGTAGAGCTCCGATGTTATCACCTGACGACATGCAATTCTCTATGATGTTAATATTATGGCTACCGACGAACCCTCCCACATATAAAGCCCCTGACACGTTCCCAAAGCTACTGGAATTATCTACACTGGCTTCGGAGTATCCTGCGAACCCGCCCGCGTAGTAGGCCCCTTCGACATCACCATAAGCACGGCTTCCGGACAGGGTTCCGTACATCTGCCCGGCAAAACCCCCGGCATAATAGTCCTCAGAAACCACGTTTCCCCAGGCAATGCAGTCCAAGACTGTTCCATAATGGATCCCGATGAGTCCGCCTACATTGTTCAACCCGGAGACGTTGCCGAAAGCTTCACAGTCCGAGATGGTTCCGAAGAAACGGCCAACCAGGCCACCGACATCACCATTAGTGGCCGTGACATCTCCCCAGGCAGTACTGTTGGAGAGCGTGCTGCCTGAATACATATGCCCTATGAGACCGCCAACGCGGTCCCTGCTGGATGTTACCGATCCCGCAGCCGTCGTGTTGTTCACAATTCCTTCCAGTATGCCTGCAAGTCCTCCGACAGTATAACGTCCTGATACATTTCCGGTTGCATGACTATCCAACACAGATGAAGGCGGATTGATCCGTGCCACGAGACCGCCCACGTTATCAATACCCGACACATCCCCACTTGCACTACAGTTATGAATGTGACCCCACAGGGGCCCGACTAGACCTCCTGAATAAGTACTGCCCGTGACCTCCGTCGAGGCTGAACTGTATGAGACGATTCCGGTCAGATCGTTGAAACCGACCAGACCGCCACAATATACATTGTATGCACGAAGTTTACCACTGGCAGATGAATAGGAAACATTTCCGAAATTGTTTCCCGCCAATGTTCCGACAAATGCATCTCCGGTCATGTTTGCGTTCACCAGGGTCACGTTAGTTACCTCGCCACCAGAGGCGATGTTGCCGAACAATCCGATGTAATCTTCACTGGAACGGTTCACTGTCAAGCTGGTGATGGTGTAATGGTCACCGTTAAAACTACCAGAGAAAGGTGTACCTTGAAATCCGGCCGCACCGGGGTTTGTATCGGTGCCGATAGGCACGAATCCCTTCTCGCTGTTCCAGCCAGACGTTGCACTGGCGTCAATGTCATTGACCAAAATGTAATGAGCGGATAAGTTCGCGCTCATGTTCTGAAGATGGGTCACGTTTGAGATCTGAAAAGGATTTCCAAGGGTTCCATTCCCACCGGCGAATCCTAAGATAGTATGATTCCTAACATCCAGATCGGCCCGAGCAACATTATCATTGTCAATTACAAAGATCAATAGCCCACCTATAAAAAGCGTGACTACAAAAACAGAAAAGTTTTTCATGATCATGAGAACCATCCCAATTGAGAACTGAATAGAAAGTTCAACAATCGTATTTAACAATTGTTTATATAATCTCATTCTCACACTCTAACAACATCGTTGTGGGCAATGAAAAAACATCACCACCATTATTCATTTGGAAACCTCGATAGGGACATCTTCTAGATCAGAATAGGATACATGAAGAACCCAAAACTTACTTGCCGGAGAATTGGTGCGGGGGAAGGGATTCGAATCTCCTAGTGAACCTAAAATACCGTTTTCTTATACTAGCGAAAAAGATAAGATATGTAAATTAGATTTCAACTTCGTTTCTTATTTGATTGCAAAATTCTTTAATTCTTTCTTGAGACTCTCTTGATTTTACATTAATACCTTTTAGGCCCAACGTGGCAATTGGCCTTGCACTCAAATTTTCAAAGTCTTTGTAAACATTTGCCGGATTTCTCCCATGTGTATAGAAGAAAGCCACTTTTTTTATACCATTTTTTGTGAGATAGGTTCTAATGGAAGGGGTAATGCCACCTGACCAAACTGGAGTCCCAATGATGACCAAATCGTATTTATTTGGGTCTTCATTGAATTCTATTTCTGTCAACCCTCTTTGAAATGAATCAGACATTGAATTTATGAACCCGGTAATTTTTCCTTTTCTGTCTTTTAGGTCAATTATTTCGTCCTTTCTTGCTTTCAGAATTCCTGCAATTTTCTCAGCTACATATTTTGTATTACCGGTTCTAGAGTAATAAACAACCAATATCTTCATTTTGTTATCCATATTAAAACCGACATATGCATGGTTTTGCATACATATAACTATATGCATGGTTCTGCATATGTGAGAGAGGTTGGGTCTTAAACTCCGTTTTTGCAGCAATCGCTTGCATTTGGTTTCAGTCCAAGTTTTAGTAACCGTCTCTTCATTTCATCATCTTTTATTCTATAAACAATATTTCTACCTTTTCTTTCAGATGTTAATATTTCTGCCTGCACTAGAACTTTCAAATGTCTTGAAATTGTTGTTTGATCTTTACTAATCATATTTGCAAAATCACATGCAAACCATTCTTCATGTAGTAAATATTCAACGATTCCTAAACGGGTTTCGTCGCCCAGTGCTTTGAAGAATTTGAGTAGCTTCTGTTTCGATTCGATTTCGCTTTCCATAATATTTCAGAATATGAAATATTTCACATTTATTAATATCTGTCTATTTAACTCGATTACCCCATTTTCTTACTCTAATCTTTTTCATCAGATGAAAGTGACGGAAAAGAGATGGTGCGGGGGAAGGGATTTGAACCCTCGAAGGACTGACCACAGGATCCTAAGTCCTGCCCCTTTGACCGCTCGGGTACCCCCGCGCTATGTAGGTAAAACTAAGCGGCAGCATAGCTTGCTGCCATAAAGGCCAGACGCACCCGTTTTAGAAACGGATGCCAGTCAGGGTCTTGGTGTCGATGACACCGTCGATGGCCCTGATCTTGTCGACCACGATCTGGCCGAGCCTGTTGAAATCTTCAGCCTCTACCTTGGCGATTATGTCGTATTCTCCAAATAGCGGATGTAGCTCCACTATGTTCTTCACATTGGAGAGTTCGGTGAACACGTCATGTTCCTTGGCAGGGGCCGTACTTATTAGAACAAATCCGATGGCCATATATACACACCGTCCTGATTTCAGGGAATCAGTGCATTTTGTTCCCTATTAATAAGACTTGCCCAATGAAATGGGGTTTGGAGGCTGTAAAAAGCTTTACTTGGACGCTGCTTCCAGCTGTTTGACGCACTCGTCGATGCATTTCTTGACCGTTAAGATGGCAGTGTCGTAGTCGCCATCGTCAAGCTGCTTCTCGGTCTCGTCATAGAACTTCTCTGCCTCGGAAGTGTCGATGCCTTCCTTCTTCAGAACATCGATCTTGGTCTTGGAAAGTGAAAGACCGGTCTTGACCTTTACATACTGATTGGCGATCTTCTTCACAGCGAACTTCGCCTTGGACACAAAGGTGTGGGCATTATCCACTTCCCCTGCCTCGATGGCCTCGTGAGCCTCATCCAGAAGGCCGTGGGGTTTCTTCAGGTTCAGATAGGCAGGAGCTGCGTTGATCTTCTTTCTGGTGAGCTCAATGGAACGGGTGATGGTCTTGGCACGCTTGGCCTGGGCATGGAGCTTCTTCGCATCCTCCATGACCTTGACAGAGCCTCCAAGGACAAGGTGGAACTCTCCCATAGTTATGTGAGGTTGGATCTCTTCCATCTCCTCCTCCAAAGCCTTGACATCCGCCCCGTTCTCCTTGGCCTTGCTTATCTCGTCCTTTGCGGCCTTGAAGGCGGCCATTGCCTCCTTCTTCGCATCCATCTTGGCAACGTCCTCGATGGACTGTTTGCTCTCGTAGACCTCCTTGCCCTCCTCCTCCTGCACCTCGGCTACGTCCTCGTAGATGCCTGAACCCTCATCCTCGGGGGATGCTTCGTAGACGTCAGCTTCCTCGTCCTGGGATGGTTCGACAGGTGGTTCCTCGGGTTTGTCCTCAAGTTCTTCCTCAGGCTTTTCTTCCTCGGGTTTGTCCTCGGGAGCTTCCTTAGGTTTCTCTTCCGGAGGCTCCTCAGGCTTCTCTTCCGTAGCTTCCTCGAGCTTCTCCTCTGGAGGTTCTTCCGGTTTCTCCTCTTCAGGCTCCTCGGGCTTGTCTTCTTCAGGCTTCTCTTCCTCGGACTTCTCCTCAGACTTCTCTTCAGCCCCATCAGGAGAATATGCCTCGTGCTCCCCGCCCTCTTCGTAGATCGGGGTCTTTATTTGTTTGACCGCCTCGAGAGCAAGGTCGGTGGCAATGAGGGAATTATCTGGAGGTATGTTCTTTTCAGTGTCCGCAAGAGCGGCTTCGGCCTTGGCCAATGTCTCCTCTGCCTCTGTGACATCGGAGCCTGCCTCCTTGCCGGTAGCGATCTCGGCCTTGGTCTTCTCTATCTCGCTGCGAACGGCCTCTTCCTGCTCCTTGATGAACTTCTCGAACACTTCATCGTAAGCTGATGAGGCCTCCTTCAGGAACTCCCCGGCCTTGAGGATATCATCCAACCGCTGGTCCTCGGCCTTCTCGAGCTTGGAGTTGATCTCACCGACCTCGAGCTCGTGCTCCTCGGTCTTTGACATCTTCTCCTTGAGCTCTGCCAAAGCGTCGTCGAACTCCTTGGTCAGCTTCTCCTTACCCCCACGGATAAGGGCCTGGGCCGTGTTGACGGCTCGCTTGATGCAGGTTACCGCTTCCTCGAGTTCGTCCGCACCTTTCTCCTCCGCCTGCTTCCGAGCATCCTCTGCGTGTGAGATATCGATGGACAGCTTCTCGGCCTCGAACTTCAGCTTTTCATACTCTCCCATGGCACCAGAGAGGTCCGCGGTCAGGGCAGCTGTCTTGATGTCCTGGGCCTCTTTCAGAGCCTGGGCCACGGTGTCGAGAACACCCTGGTAGTCCTTGGAGCTGTACTTCTCCTTGGAGCCACCGAAGGTCTCTGTGGCCTTGGAGATGTAGTAACCTTCCTTCTTGATCGCTACAAGCTCCTTCTTGCCTGAAGCGACCCGGTTTTTCGCTGCAAGCTTCATGTAGGCCTGCAGCTCCTGGCCGGCCTTTTCCATGATGGAGTCTGCCATTACCATGGCCGGTTCGAGGTCTGCGACTTCGATAGCCTCCTTTGCCTTGCCAACAAGCTCGCGTGCATCCTTTGGATCGAAGGCATCACCTGCATACTCTGTGAGGTCCTCTCGGATGTTTGCAGAGACGAGCTCCTGAAGTTCCTTCTCGATCTCCTCGACCTTCTTGACGGCTTCGGCCTTGCGAAGACGCATGGTCTCGATGGTGATGAGCTCCCCAAGGGACCGCTTCTTCTCCTCGATCTCCTCGAGCTCGCCGTTGTCGATGAGCTCCCTGATCTTTGTGAGCGTCTCATTGGATGAGGCGACAGGTTCTTCAGAACCAGGTAATTTGGATAGTTCCTCGATCGGTGTATCGAGCTCAGCGACCGAAAGCCTTGCTGCCTCCTTCCTGATCTCAAGCAGCTCCTCCTGGACCTTGGGGATAAGCTCCTCGAACAGCTTTCGAGCATCTCGAAGCTTTCCTTCGGCCAGGACCACCTCTGCTTCCTCATTGAGTTGGGTTCCCGCAGGAAGCTGCATGTTCAGCTCGGATGCCTTGTCGAATGTCTCCTTGGCAGTGACCTTGGCCTCATCGATCTTGGTCTTGAGGAAGTCGTCTATCCAAAGCTGGACCTTCTCGGCGTTGGAGGTGGACTTCTCGGAAAGCTCCTTGAGCTGACCTCCCTTCTCATGGAGTTCAGTGAAGCCCTCAGCTGTTCCGATCTCCTCCCTCCGCTGCTCTAGCTCTGTGGTAGCTTCCTCGAACGCGGCTGTGTCCATCGCGTCCTCCTTGGCAAGCTCCACACCCTTTTTTAGGGCCTCGAGGGAGGTCTTGAAAGTGTTATCGTAATTGTCGTACCTGTTCTGCGAGGCCTTTCCTATGGAACCATCCACGACCGAGACCACACCTGGGAAATCACCTGCTCCATAGGGTTCTTTGGATGCTCGGAACTCCTCTGCGATGGCCTCGACATCCATGCCCTCGGTCTTGTAATCCTTGAGCAGGCCCTTGCCCCATTTGAGGCATTCTGTGGCCGCTTCCTTGAGGTACTGAACACGCTCTGCGTCCATGAACTGGTCGCAAGCTGAAAGATGGTCTGCTACCTCTTCAACCTTGCCGGCCTCGAGGCTCTCCTTGGCCTTGCCTACAAGCTCTCGGGCTGCGGTAGCTGTGAACCCATCCCCTTTGAGCTCCACCATCCTTTCTGTTGATGTCTCCTCCTCCACTCCCTTGACCTTGGACTCCACCTCGTCGATGGCTGCCTGGGCGTTCTCGGTCTTTATCCGGACAGTCTCTGTGCCGATCTTGTTGAGAAGTTCCATGCACTTGTCGGAGAGTCCGTCGAGCTCCTCCTTCTCAAGCAGGCCAGCAAGCTCATCCTTTTCCTTGGTGAGCTCTTCCAGGGTCGACTCGGAGTTTGGTATCTCCTTCATGGCACCAAGAGGTGCGTCCATGGTCTCCAGTAGCTTGACTACAGCGTCCTTTCGAAGCTGAAGGAGTTCGGCTTCTGCATCAGGTAGGACCTTCTCGTAACCTGCAAGCGCATCTGCGAAGGCCTCGGTACCGAATGAGCCGTCTGGAGCCTCCATGGCGATCTTGGTCTGGACCAGGTCGAACCCGAGCTCATGGGCGTTGTTGATGACTGCGACGACCTTCTCCTTGGCAGACTCGGCCTTGGAGCGGAGGTGCTCCTTGAGCTGCTCGGCAAGCCGGGTATGGACATCCAATACCGCGGTGTTCTTCTCCTTGAGGAAGGTGGTCTTCTCTATCTGGGCCTCCACCTCTTCGGGTTGCTCGACACCTTCGACGTCCTTTTTGAGCGGTTTGAGCTCCTTCTCATAGTCCTTGGTCTTGAGCTCGTGGTTGTTGGCCTCATCGATGAGGTCTGCGATGGCGGTCAGTGACCCATCCGCAGCGGTCTTGAAATGTGTGAAGCGTGAAAGTGATGCACCCTCCCAGGAGGTCTTGGCTGTCTCCATGGCGCCGGTGTAATCGCCTTCAGCATACTGGGGCTTAGCTTGGAGGAATGTCTGTGATATCTCTGCGATGTCGACCCCCTCGTCCTTGGCAAGTGCAAGGACCTCGCGGGCCTTCTTGATCATATCTACAGCATCTGTCTGGAACTTGGTCTGGACAAGACCTGCGACCTCGGAACGAGCCTGTTCTGTCCGTTCGAAGGAGGCTTTGAAGTCCTTGTCCTTTTTGAGCTTCTTTATCTCCTTCATGCCATCCTTCTTCACCGACGATACGTCCACCTCTTTCTCTTCGGCGTCCTTGATCTCGTTGTCGAGATATCCGAGATGCTCCTCAGTCTTGGACTTCCAGTGTTCGAGCTCCAGTCCCTGCAAGGCCTCTAAGATCTGCGGGTGGTTGTCCACGTAATCGCGGAACTCCTGCTTCTCGTACCTGCCGTCCTGTGTCAGCAGGTCTTCGGTGCTCGCCGCGAGGTCGACCCCTATACCAGCAAGCTCCTCACGATATGCTGCAAGTTCGGTTTGCAGCTTCTGTGCTTCGAGAGTGAAATGTTCTGTCCTGATCCTGACCGCCTCGACCTCCACCGCCTTGACCTTCTCTATCCGAGCCGTAAGGTCTGTAAGGAGTTCTGGATGTGCCATGATGTCGTCCCTGACACCTTCCTCGCTCACCTCCTTGGTCATCTCATCGTGGACCTTCACAGTAGCTTCTTGCTCTGTGCTCACCTGGTCGAACTGTTCCTGGACGGCGGTAACGTCCAGCTCAAGGCTGGTGTCGTCATCGAGCTCCTTCTTCGCAGCTTCAAAGGCTTCTTCGACATCGCCCTTCAGCTTATCATACTTCTTCTCCAAAGCGGAGCATTCTGCATCCCTGGCCTTTATCTCGATGTCATCGAACTCAACCTTCTCCACAAGCTCGAGACCCTCCTCGATGATAACATGGGCGTCGGAGACGTCGAGCTCTTCGGCCCCAAGGGCGTCAACACGACCCTTGACCTCCTGGAGCAATGCGTTGTACTTGTCCTTGAACGCCTGTTCACGGATCATATGAGCTGAATCCTTGGCCTGGACAGCAAGTCCCAGGGCTTTTTCGAACTCCGATGCCTGGAGTGCAGCTGATGCCTCACCCATTAGCTGGCCGGGTTCGGACACATCCACCCCCATCTGCTGTAGCTCGACCATGATGTCCTGGACCTCGACCATGGCTGCGGAGGTGTTCTCCTTGAGGGTGTTCTCCCTGACCTCGTTGGCCATCCGGCTGGCCTCTGTTGCCTCCTCGATGGCTGGCTTGAACTCCTCTTTCTTCGCATGCTCCTTTGCCGAGTCCAGTTTCTCAACGGCTGCTGAAGCATCGGCATTCACTGCATTTGCAGCTTCGATGTCCGACATCGCGACCTCTATGGCGGTCTCGGCCTTCTCCTTCAGGACCTCGGCCACCTTAGCCTTGATGTCTGCATCCATCTTCGCTGCCAGGTCAATGGCGTCCTGGTAGCGCCTCTCCACAAGCATCGGTTTGGCGCTTGCGAACTGGTTCGAGAACTCCGATACGTCAGGCTGGAGCGCTGCAAGCTCTGTCAGGACCTCTCTGACGTTCTTGAGAGAACCCGTAGCCGCTTGCTTGAACGCATCATCCCAGACCTGGTTGACCGTCACTTCCAGTGTGCAGACCTCGTCGTGAAGGACCTCGGCCTCTACATCACCTACCTTGCCGCAGACCGCTTCTATTGAGACAATGACCTCTTTGACCTTGGGGCCGATCCACTCCAGTGGCTGCTCCTTCTCCTTCAGATCTGCGTCGAGCTTGGAGACCTGTTCCATGAACTCCTTGGCCCTCTCGGTCTTTTCGTAGTTGAGGTTATTGAAGAACGTAGTGAGCAATCCTGAAAGTGCGACCTCCAGCTCTGCGCTGCGGTCGAACGCGACGTCTATCCTCTGGGCCGCGTGGTCGTTCTTGACCTCCTGGAGGGCGTCGTCGAGAGGAGTGAGGTCGAGTTCTGCGAACCGTCCCTTGTAATCTTGGGCCTTCTCGTTGACCCCGTTCATACGCTCGACTATGGTCTGTTCCATGTAGTGAAGCCACGCTTCATCGCATACATCCAGACAGGCCTGGAACGTGTTGCTCGCTGCAATGAAGTCGCCATTGCCGAAGTGGTTCTGTCCGTCCTGTTGGAGTTGGATGGCCGTGTCAAGAAGCACGCCTTTGGGACCAAGCTCTCCGATCTTGTTCTGGGTCTCCTGGTAGAGCCTGTTGGACTTGTTCTGGAAGTGTTCCGAGACCAGGTCCCGGGCTATCTGGGCCGCTTCCTTCGCCCTGTTGGTAGCAAGCTCGTAGTTGCCGTCGTCGAAAGAGGTCTTTGCGTTATCGTATAGCTTCCTTGGCTCATCGAGCTTGAGCCCTTCCTTCTCACCGCCAGATATGATCCTGTCCGCCTCGTCCAGTTGGAGCTCGGATATCTGCTTGAAGCCTTCTGTGACCAGGTCTGAACAGGTCCTTTCTGCTTCCAGAGACAGGCCTTCGGCCTCGTCGATCCTCCCGTCCCTGAACGCTTCGGAAGCTGTGTTTATAGCGGTAGTTCCTGGATCGACGTTAACGCCCATCTCGCCTGCCTGGCCCACCATGTTCTGGCACTTTCCGAGCACATCCTTGATGACATCGATGAGATGTTCTCGCCGGATGTCATCGATCATCTTCAGTGCGTTGGAGCACTGTTCGATGGCCTGCTTGTACTCGCCCGCACCCATCGATTCTGATGCGGTCTCCTGGGCCTGTTTGGCCTCCTGGATGTCTATACCCTTCTCCAGTGCCACCCCTATGGTCTTGTCCAGTTCTGCCATGGCCTCCTCGGCCTTGGAGAAGTAATACTCCCGGTAGATGCCTTTGAGGATAACTACGGCCTTTTGGGCGAAGTCTCGGCAAGCAATGAACTCGTCCTCGGAGTAAGAGGTCTGAGCATCCAAGCCGAAACCTTCAGCTTCTGAAAGGTCCGCGGTGGAATCCGGTAGACCTTTGAGCTCTGTCAGAATGCCGTTGAGCTCCTCCAAAGTGTTGGTCGCCTCTTGCCGGACCAGAGGTTTTATCAGGTTCTCGGTATCGGTCTGGGCTTCCTTTGCTATCTGGAACGCATTGGCCAGCTGATCGGACTTGAAAGCCTCCTGGGCCTGTGCGATCTTCTCCTCGATGCTTGTGGTGTCCACGTTGTTCCGCTGGAGAAGCTTGAGGTCCTCCTCTATCTTGGAGATGGAGTCCTGGTAGAAGCGCATGGCCTCCTCGGACAGCCTGGAGACCTCACGCAGTGAGTTGAGTGCGGACTTGTTCAGTCCTTCGTTGAAAGCCTTGGTCGCCTGGTTCAGAAGCCTTGTGGCCTCGGCACCTGCCAGCCGTCCTCGGTCAGTATCGTAGATGCCACCCTCCAGGTGAAGAGTGGACTTGATGGAGTCCACGAGCTTTCGACCCTGCTGCTTCATCTTCAGCGTGGGCTGGATGGTTAGGGCCTGCTCAAAGGCCTCGATGGACTTGGTGTACTCCATGGTGTCGAGGTAGATGTCGCCAAGACCGATCCAGAGCTTGACGTCCTTTGGAGATACCTCGGTTGCTTGGAGGTAGATCTTGAGCGCCTCATCGAACATCTTAGCGCTATGGTAAGCGGTGGCCAGTCCCTTTAGAAACCTGGGATCGTCAGGGCTCTTTGCGAGTCCTTCTTTGAAGACGGTTATCGCATCCTCGAAGTCCTCGTTGGAGTTGTAGCTCTCACCGAGCTCGTAGAGGACAAAGACATTGTCCGGGTCAAGCTGCTTTGCCCTGGCCAATGAGTCGATGGCCTTCTCGAGCATGTCCTCTTCCCTGAAGCAGTTACCCATCTCGAGAAGCAGGGAGACGTCGTTGGGGTCGAGCTCGGATGCCTTTCTGTAGGCACGCAGTGCTTCCCGGTACCTTCCAAGGTCCTTCAGGCTCGTGCCTTTGACTATCCAAGCTGCAAGGAACTCAGGGTCTGCCCTGGTGGCCTTTTCGAACATCATCAGGGACTCTTCGAAGTTGCCCATGTTGTTGAGGATGAGACCTTTCCAGTAGAGGAGACGACCGTCCTGGGGGTTGCTGGTTATCTCCGCGTTCAGAAGGTCAAGCTGCTCCTGTGTAGGTTTGTGAGAGAACGGGGTCTCGACCGCAGCCAGACCATCTTTGTCCCGGGTTAGAACGATACAGTCGTCACAGATACGACATTCGCTCTCTTTGGAACAGATAAGACAGTCGGACATGGAAAACCCCCAGCATGGGGAATGGGATGGTGATATATGTCCTTTATCATACCAATATAGAGCATTATAATGGGCGAGGGGTCGGTTTATGCTGATAAGCAGGGTACTCTCCATTGAGGTACTGCTTCGCCTTCTTCACGTAGATCTCAGCGTTCTTCCTGATGTCCTCGACCATGGTCTCGTCGGTCTTGACGACCTTGCCTGGACTACCGAGCACCAGACTGTTATCGGGGATCTCTTTGTTGCCCGTGACCAACGCGTTCGCCCCGATGATACAGCCACTTCCTACCTTTGCGCCGTTGAGGATGGACGCGTTCATTCCAACGATGCAATCGTCTCCGACGATGGCCCCGTGGACCAATGCGCAGTGACCTACGGTCACACCATCACCGATGGTGGTCGGATAGCCGTCATCGACGTGCACCACACAGCAGTCCTGGATGGATGTGCGCTTGCCTATCCTGACAGGGGCTGCCTCACCGCGGATCGCGGCGGAGTACCAGACAGAGGATTCTGCGTCGATCTCGACGTCGCCGATAATGGCGGAATTGGGTGCTATGAAGCAACTATCGTGTACTTTTGGATGCATGGTCGGGGGAAGGGCAGGGGAGGTTATCTTGTTTACGCTAGAGAGAATTACTTCATTGCACCCATGCTGCGCGGCGCTAAGGGACACGACGGCAAAGACGCGGCTGTATCCGGCAGTTTCTGTCAAAATAGAGGGATCTCTCACTTTCTTCCGTCTTAATCTTCCGCTTCGAAAGATCAAGGTCCAGCCATGGCTTCAGCGTCATTCCAATAAGCGCCTGGCGGACTTTGGAGAAAGTGGACACAACTAATTGGTTCCTTTCTCCAAAGACGAAAGAAACTGACCGGACCATCTAGGTCGTTGAGCGGGGTTATTTGGATTACGCTCCAGATGTTCTTGAGCCTGTCTGTAATCCTTAAATAACCGGAATCTTTTATGGCCAATCCTCACCACGGGCCTGTAGGGTAGCTTGGTCCATCCTTGGGCGTTCGGGACGCTCAGACTCCGATTCAAATTCGGGCAGGCCCACTCTTCTTTTTGCTATCATATGTCCACAGAGTGGGGCTGCCCGAATTTGCGCGCGGAACCGGTAGATGGGCCAATACCCAAGGTTTCGCTGCGTCCAGAACTCACCGTACAATCGAACTCAATAACCAGGTGAGTTACTGGATCCTATTAATGGTTGATACAAACGACGTAGGAAAACCTACTCGAATGGTTTTTTAATTAGAAAAGGCTAGCATAGTCAAAAGCGTATCAGAACCGATCCGGATCCTCCTCCGGAAACCGCTTCTCGTTCTTCTCCATCTTCCTCTCCACAACAGACGCAAGATCGATCTCACACCGATCACAAAGAGCGATGAGATAGATAGCGATGTCAGCCACCTCATCCTCCACCCTGGCCTTGATCACCGGGTCCTTTACGAACACATCAGACTCCTTGTCCGTCTTCCACTGGAAGTTCTCCAAAAGTTCAGCTGATTCTATGGTTATGGAAACTGCGAGGTCCTTCGGGTTGTGGTACCTGCCCCAGTTCCTTGCTTCGTTGAACGCCCGGACAGCCTTTTTCAGGTCAGCAATGGTTGTAGAATCGTCCATGCCCTCACGCCCTTGACCTCTTGGAGCGCTTCTTCTGCGGCTCTGGTTCAGGCTCAACGACCTCTTGCTTGTTCTCGTTGCGGAACATGGTCCATATGATCTCCATTTCCATTATCATGCCGCCTAGGCATAGAGTGGTTATCAGACCTGCGGGAAAGCCTGTGAGGAACCGTAAAAGATTGGTGGATTCATAGGTTGTGATGAGCTGTATCCCACCGTCCAAGGCCATCGGCACCAAGCCTGCAAGGATCCATCTGACGTCCAGCTCGAAACGCTTGAAAAAGGCGATGAGGCCGCCGACCAACATGCCTATGAAAATAGCAGTACATCGCGCACAAAACGGCATCTCATTGCCGTTGATGAAAAAGGACCTAGATGCCTTCTGATGACAGTTGAAGTCGCCCCAGATGTAGATGGTCCTGATGAACGGGTTCTTGATGTTGTCGTACCCCTCTTCATTGTCGATGACAGAGACGTAACCGTCCTCGCCCATATCGATGGTATTGGCTGGATAGAACAGGGGTGGTAGGACCGATGTGGCCACCACAAAGATGTAGATTGCCACGAGGCCAAGATTGATCCATCTTGGGATGGTGAAGAACCGCTTTTTCTGCTTACTGTCATCTGTGGGCATCTTATCCCGAATATCAGAGTGCCCATATTTAATCTAATGGTCCTGTTCTGTGGGCGGACCGGTCAGATGAAAGATGCGAAATTCCGCATGTTGGCCCAGTAAATCTTTTCATAAAGCATAAATACAACAGGCCCACTTCCAGACCATATGTTCTGTCCTAAGTGCAGGTCGCTCATGCAGCCGAAAGATGGAAAGCTCGTCTGCAGGAATGCTGAGTGCACCCATGAGGAAGACCCAAAGACCAAGACCATCACCGAGGATATGCAAGAAAGCGAGATCAAGGTGCTGGAGGGTGAGCTCGACACATTGCCAAAGACAAGGCAGGAATGTCCCAAGTGCCAGCATAACGAAGCATATTGGTTCCTGCGGCAGACCAGGGCAGCCGATGAGGCTACCACCCGTTTCTACATCTGTGCCAAGTGTAATCATAGGTGGCGAGAGTACTAGGTCGAAAGTGACATCATCTGTCTAATGAATCTATTATTCTGCTACAAGGATAGATTATATTAGTAAGAAGGACAATCCCATCCCATTGCCCTCATGAAGTGGACACCAACCTTGGAGCCAGGGGGTTCAAGGCTGTCCGCACTTCTCCCTGAAGGCAGCTGCCGGGGACAGCAGGGAACATGGCGGAGAACGTTTAGAAGGAAGGTGAAGAAGTGTTCAGGGATACAATACCAGGTCTAGACCGGGCTTTCATGACAGACATTGACGGGCCGAAAGTGGTCCTCATCACAGGGCCACCAGGCTCCATGAAGTCCAGTTTTGTGTACATGCTCATGTCGAAATATCTGGAAAAGACCGGCAACTTCGGTCTTTACGCTACCCTTGAGGAGACCGCTGCCTCGCATCTTCAGAACATGGAGAGCCTTGGCATGAAGGTCAGTCCGAACATGCAGATATCGGACTTCACAGACCTCAGGGAAGATAATGAGAACATCGACTATCTCAAGTTCACCCAGAAGATGATCGGGCATTTCAAGCAGAGCAGGGGAGATGGGTTCACCGTCTTTGCCTTCGACTCGCTTGGAGCTCTCTATTCATTGATGGAGCATGAGGAACACATGCGTAAGAAGATGTACCACTTCTTCAAGGCACTGCGTGAGGCAGGGCTCACAGCGTTCGTCATCATGGAGAGGAACCCTGACGGGACCTCCCATCTGCTTGGCAACGAAGGGTTCCTTTCCGACGGCATAATCTTCCTGGGACTCAAGAGGAAACAGGGCCGTCTTGTCAGGTTCATGCAGATAGAGAAGATGAGGGCCACAAGGCATAGCATGGAGATGCATGCCATCGAGGTCCGTAACGGCGAGCTCGCTGTTCTGGGACCGATATTCGATCAATAGGACCGTACGGTGAGGGACCATGGCTGAAGATACTCAGGATACCAAGAAATGGTTGAATGAGCAGAGGTCCCTAAAGGATGAGCTCAAGGACTTGCTCACAGACATGGATGAGCTGTCCCTTGACGATGATATGGATTTTGGTCAGAAGCCTGCTGGTAACGGTAAGGTGGCTGACGACCCTTATGCCGATAGGTCCGATGAGGACATCATCTTCGAAAAGAACCTCCACAAGCTCACCGGAGGTAAGGAAGGCATTCCTCCTGAAGAGGCGGACAGGATCCTCGAGATGAGGCGTGCCGCGAAAAGGGAAAGCCTCTCAAAGGACAAGCCAGAGGCCCCGGTAGAGGATAAACCAGCCTCCGAAGAAGGTGAAGAGGTCAAGGATCCGGTCGGATCTGACGCTCCTTCGGACCTTTCGGGTGGTGACACTCAAGGAGAGCCAGTGGACGACAGCGGTCCAGATCCTGCCGAGCTCCTGGGTGAAAAACCTCCCAAAAAGGAAGAGCCAAAGGAAGAACCCAAGAAAGAGGAGCCGAAGAAGGACAAAGGCAAGGATGATACCCGCGAGATACCGAAGCCGAAGGGATTGAACAAATCTGTCGCCGCGGTATTAGGCCACAAAAAGAAGAAGGGCAAGGACAAGAAGAAGGAGTCCGAGGACGGCGAGGAGGTCAGGGAACTTCCAAAGCCAAAGGGACTTTCCAAATCCATCGATTCAGTTCTGGGCAACAAGAAGAAGAAGTCCAAGGATGAGGCTCTGAAGGCACTCCGAGAGAAGATGGCTGCCAGAGATGGGATCTCCACCCCTGCAGGCAAAGAAAAGAAGGAAGAGCCAAAGGAAGAACCCAAAAAAGAGGAGCCGAAGAAGGACAAGAAGAAAGAGAAGCGGTCCGAAGGTCTCACCACCGAAGAGGTGGAGGAGATGATCGCGTCCACAGAAAAGAGGATCGAGAAGGCACCTGGCAACATCGACCTTACAAAACCAAAGGAACTTTTGGAACTTTCAAAGAAGGCCTTGAAGGAGGGCAAGAACGACGATGCGATGAAGTTCGCCCGCGACTCCAAGGCCAAGATCTCGGAGATAAGGTCCGAGTTCATTACAGCAAGAGATACTCTAAAGACCTCGAAGGAAAAGCTCATCGAGGCCAGAGGAAAGGGTATCGATATCAAAAAGGCCAAGTCGCTCTACCAGCAGTCTGTGAAGATGCTCAAGAGCAGCAACTATTCAATGGCCATCCAGTACGCTAAACTGTGTTTGCGAGAGCTCGAGAGGAACGAGATATTGAGCAAATAATATGGCAAGGGTGAAAGATGACAGAAGATGAAGAAGTGTCCAGCGAGGAGGAGATGTCCGAGGAGGTCATGGCCATCCTCGACTTCCTGGGCGAGAACGAGCCTGTGATCCAGAAGGCAAAGGACGACGAGTTCGAGATGGAGTTCGATGAAGCCGACGAGGCCATCGACAAGCTCAACGAGTGCGTCATGAACAATACCACAACAGGTTCGAAGACACCGATGAAGACAGTTGAGAAGTATGTCAAGAACATCGGTAAGTACCAGGAGATGCTGGATTTCATCGAAGAGGGAGAGGCGGCTGTCCAGGAGGCCAAGTCCAAGGAGGCGGAGTACTCAAAGGCCCGTGGTCAGATAATCAGGGCGAAGAACGCTCTGAAGAAGAACAAATATCCCACTGTCAGCAAGCACGTTAAGAACGCCATCCGCCTGTGCGAGACCGAGATAAAACGGGTCATGAAGTACAAGAGCACGGAGCGGATCAAGGCCCTGGAATCCATGGTGACCAATCTGGAAGAGCGAGGTATACAGGTTGGAGACCTGTCTGAGCTCATCGCCGAGACGCAGTCGCTCATCCGAAAGAACGAGTATGAGCAGGCCATGGAACAGCTCAGAACCATCCAGGAGAAGGCCGATGAGGCCCTGGACAAGTTCGAGAGCCAGAAGCTATCACCCCTTTACAAAAAGCTCGAAGAGCAGTTGACCAAGCTCAAGGAAAAGATCATCGAAGCCTCGGCCATCGGTCTTGACGTTGAAGAGTTCAACAAGCTTGCAGAGGAAGAGGCTGGACATCTCGACAGGAACGAGATAGACGACATGGAAGAGCGCATCGAAGGCCATATCCAGAAGATCGATGATGCCATCGCTGCCGAGAAGGCAAGGTCGTTAGCAGACGACGCCGTGGAAGGCATCTCATATGCAATGGCCTATGCTACTGAAGCTTCAAAGTTCGGCATCGATCCATCATCTGCGTTCGAAGCCGTATCCCAGGCCGAAGAGGCCTTCGAGGAAGAGGATTACAAAAAGGCATTGGAACTTTCCAAAAAGGCCAAGTCACTTGTGGATGCTGAAAAGGACAAGCATTTCGATCAGTATCCAAAGGAGATCATCGCGGACACTGAGGAGCTGCTCAACGACCTGGATGGCAAGGGTGTGGACATCACCAAGCCCAAGGAGCTTTTCGAGCAGGCCAAGGAGCACTTCGATAAGAAGCAGATCCTTTCAGGAAAGGACCTTGCAAGAGAGGCCCAGGCAATAGCGAAGAAGGCCTACAAGGAAAAGATCTCCGAAGAAGTGGCCAACGACATCGCAGTTGCAAAATCCAAGATCAAGGACATCCGGACCTTGGGTATAGATACTGCCCTGGCAGATGAGGAGATCAGGCTTGCAGAGGAGCTGCTTTTCGACGAGGAACACTTTCCCAAGTCACAAGAGCATCTGAAAAAGGGTCTATCCATCGCCGAGAACCTCCAGCATGAGTATCAGAGGCAGCAGGCCCAGGAAGCCCTAGACCAGGTCAATAACCTCATCATGGACCTTGAGCGAGAGGGGATCGACACCACAGAGGTGTCCGAGGCCCTGAAGGTCGCAAAGGGATTCTTCAACAGGGGAAGCTACATCGTAGCTCTGGACCATTTGCGTAGGGCTCAGGCCAGCGCGAACGAACTCCAGCAGAAGTTCATCGTCGAAGCGGTCCAGAACAGGTATGAGTATGCTCGTAACCTGATAGATGAGACATCCAACCTTGGATTGGACACAATGGATGCAGAGAATCTTCTTAAAGAGGTCGAGGGGTCCATCGAGACCGAGGACTTCAGTAAGGCGAAAGAGACCCTGAACAAGTTCGAGACCAAGACCAAGATAATGAAGGAGAACTACTACTCCGACCTTGCCCAGGACTCCATCTCATCTTCACAGATGCTTATCTCCGAGGCCAAGAACATCGGTATCGATGTTGGTGAGGCCCAGTCATTGGTCAAGGAGGCAGAGGATGCCTTCAAGGACTCGAACTTCGAGCAGGCCCAGAACCTGGCTTCCCAGGCAGAGGACGTCACCAAGAACATCTGGGACGGCTTCAGGCGGGAGACGACATCGTCTGCCGTGGATGAGATAAAGGGTTTGTTCACAGAGACCCGGGGCCTCAAAGGTGTGGACACTGCAGACGCAGAAAGATTGCTTGCAGAGGCAGAGACCGCACTGGCCGAGAACGACTTCGACACAGCGATAGATATCGCTTCTCAGGCCGAAGACAGGATCCTGCAGACAAAGAGACGCTTTGCAGAGGAGGTCTTCCCCAAGACCTACATGAACACCCATGCCCTCTTCGATGAGATGAGCGCACAGGGTGTAGACGTCTCCGAGGCAAATGAGCTCCTTGCCCAGGCCGAGGAGGCTTTCAAGTCCCAAGACTTCATCGGTGCCCAGAAGATGATGGACACGGTCTTCCAGAGCACGGAAGACCAAACTCACGCTTACCTACTTCAGACATTGCCGGTCAAGATCAACGAGACCAGGCACATGGTGGACGATGTGAAGAACTATGGTATCGACACATCAGAAGCCGACAAGATGCTCATGGATGCAGAGAACCTGTTCCAGGAAGCTGACCTGTCTCAGGCCTATCAAAACCTCATGCTCGTTTCCGACATCGCCCAGGAGGGTCAGGTCCAGTATCTTTCAGAATCAGTCCCAAATCAGTTGACCCAGGCCCGACAGATGGTCTCCAACATGGAATCCATTGGTGTAGACCTTGGAGACGCCGAAGGACTGCTCATGGAAGCTGAAGGTTTGTTCGAGAGCGAGGACCTTGTCGCTGCCAAGGAGGCCACGGACAATGTGTTCCAGATGGTCCAGCAGCGCCAGACCCAGTTCTACGAAGAAGAACTGCCCACCGAGTTCAACGATGCCGAGTCCTTGCTCCAGGAGATGGAAGGGTACGGTATCGAGGTCGGTGAGGTGGATGGTCTTCTCAGGGAAGCAGAGGCCCTTTACGCCCAGCAAGACTACATGGGTGCCAAGCATCAGTTGGACCAGGTCAAGTCCATGGCCTCTGGCAACAGGGACCAGTACTTGCGGAACATGTCCAGAAGTGCGATCGTCACTGCTGAGACCCTCATCGATGAGGGGAGAAAGAAAGGTGTGGACATCTCAGCTGCTGAGCAGGCCTTGAGTGATGCAAAGAACGCGCTGGAGCAGGATGATTTCGATAATGCTAGAGCCTATGTCGACATGGCCACTGATCGGGCCAGGGACGTTATGGGCACTGTAATGACCATAGATATCCAGACCGAGTTCGCCACAATGTATTCCGAGGCCGAGGCCGAGCTTAGGTTCGCCCAGGAAGATGGTGTTCCGATGGACGGGGTAGCTGAACGCCTTCAACAGGCTGAGGCCCTGTTCAACGACGAATCAGACCCAGAGAACGCCATGACCGCCATGACAATGATCCAGGAAGCACGGGACATGGCTAGGGAGGCCAGGATGGACACTGGCTTCAGGTCGGCCAAGAAGGAATTCGATGAGGCCGAGTCCAAGGTCAAGCAGCTCGAGGAGTATGGCATCGATGTGACGTCTGCCAGGGACATCCTCGAGGATTGGGAGGATGCTATCGCTTCTGGTGATTTCGAAAAGGTCGATGGCCTGAGCAAGAAGCTCGATGCCAGAATGAAGGACCTGGAAAGGCCCTACAAGGCAAGGCAAGTATCTGCAGCCATCATTTCAACTAACGCGTTAATGGCCGAGGCCAGGAAGGACAATATCCCCGTCGGGGGTGCTGAGAACCTCATCAAACAGGCCGAGGCGTTCATCCAGAACGGCGAGACCGAAAAGGCCGAAGAGGCCATCAAGACCGCCGAGAAGACCATCATCGATGCTAGAACCAGATTCAGGGTCAAACGGACCAAGGACGAGCTTGAGGAGATAGAGTCCCAGATAGCAGAGCTCAATGGACTTGGCGTTGAAACTACCGATGTGGAAAAGATCTTCGAGAAGGCAAAGAAGAGCGCCGAAGAAGAGCACTGGGACATTGCTTTCTCCGAGCTCAACGAATGCAAGGACCTACTTGCAGACCTCAACCAGCAGCACCTTGGGACCATGTGTGAGACGCACATCAAGAAGGCCCAGGAGGTCGTTTCAGAGCTCGAAGAGCTCAAGATCGAGTCTGCAGAGCCCAAGCAGATCCTTCTGGCTGCTGAAGGACTGTATGCAAAGGGCGAGCTTGAAGAGGCGAACCAGTATGCACTCAATGCATTGGAGCTCGGTCGTCAGGTCAAGCAGGACCACTTCAAATCAAATGCATCATCCAAGATATCTGAGGCCAGGGACATGTTCGTGTTCCTAAAGGACCTCAAGGCCAATGTCGAAAAACCGAAAAAGAGCATGCGAAAGGCGCATGCCGAGTTCAAGAACAAGAACTACCAGGCGGCCATCGAGAACGCGGACAAGGCCTTGAAGCAGCTCAAGAAGGTCAGGAAGCCTTACGTTGAAAAGATCGCTGCCGAGATGCTCCAAAAGGCCACGAAGATGGTCAAGGAAGCACAGAACTCTGGTCTTGAGGTCAAGGAGTTCCTTGATGCCCTGGGCAAGGCGAACGAGGCCTTTGGAAAGGGAGAGTTCGACGAGGCAGAGTCCATTGCCAAATACGTTTACGAGAGGTCAGAGTCTGCTCGTGTGGACATCATCTATCACAAGGCGCAGAGCGATATCGAGGATGCTCGAAAGGTCATCTTCAACCTCAAGGCAACCGGTGTTGACGTGTCCAAGGCAGAGGAGAGGATAAAGGCTGCAACTGACTGTCTCCAGAACAGGGACTTCATGTCGGTGAAGCGCAACGTGGACCAGGCCAGGGAGCTTGTGAAAGAGGTCGAGGCCAGGAACCTTGTCTACACCGCAAAGGACACTATCATCTACGCCAAGAACCTCGAGAAGTTCATCACATCCAACATGAAGAAGGACGTTGTGGAGATAAAGCGTGCTGCATTGCTTATCCAGAAGGCGGAGACAGCCTACAACAAGGCGAACAACCTTGCAGCCCAGAGGTTTGCAGAGCAGGCGGTCAAGCTCATTGAGAACGTCTCTGACGCTGATATCAAGCAGCTGGTCTATGTTTCCCGCAACCTCCAGGGCGAGGAGATCCTTGCCGAGGGTAAGGACTTCATCGCAAAGACCGCGGCTGCAAATCCAGGTATGGACCTGGGACCTGCATATGGCCTACTTCAGAAGGCCGAGGCCTCGTTGCGGGACGATGAGACGTTCAACGAGGGTAAAGAGCTTGTGACCCAGGCAAAGATCGCTGCCATGGAACTCGAGAGGGCCAGTATTCGGGACAGGGTCCGTGATGAGCTCAACGAGATCAGGATAACTCTGATGAACGCTCGAAGGCAGGGCGTCAACATCGACAAGCCTACAGAGGTGTTCAAGGAGGCCAAGGAGGCCTTCGAGGCACACGATTACAGGAAGGTGGAGCTTCTTTGTAAGGAGGCTGTGTCGCAGCTTAAGGAAGCTGGATTGTAATTTCTCATTGGCGAGTAAGTTTCCTTCGTCAATTCATCTTGTATCAGAAACTTCTCGGCCCATCCACGCCTTTACGTCGAATCACTCTACGGCGGGGGGACGGTGCTACTTATTTCTTATAGCAACAGCTAACTATAGAAGAAAATAAGTAGCCCCGACCAGATTCGAACTGGTGTCGGTGGATCCAGAGTCCACCATGATAGACCACTACACTACGGGGCTATTATGAGTTTGCGCATGGTGCGGTTGGCACCGCATAGCCACGTAGTGGTACATCCGCAGGAAAGGACCAGATGCTGGCCACACTTTCCTAAGGACGCCGAAGTATCCGAAGGATGCTTGAGTGCTACGGGGCTATTATGAAAAACACCTCGACCCAGAGGGTCGCGGAGAGGTGAAATAGAGGAGGGCATATTTAAAGATTACACTAGTTCAAAGAGGACCCATTCACGTTCAGAGGTCCAATTCCTATTATCTAGTTGTACAATCACAAATCTCAATTATACCTTCCTCTATGCCCACACACCATAACCCAGGTGAAAGACCATGGACAGCACTGATGCCCCACACGATTTCGTTCGTGATATAATCGATCACGATAACGAGACCGGTAAGTATGATGGCCGTGTGCACACACGGTTCCCCCCGGAGCCTAACGGCTATCTGCATATCGGACACGCCAAGTCGATCTGCTTGAACTTCGGGATCGCCAAGGACTACCAGGGCAAGTGCAACCTCCGCTTCGACGACACCAATCCTCTGAAGGAATCTGAGGAGTATGTCAAGTCCATCATCGAGGACGTCAAGTGGCTTGGCTTCGACTGGGAGAACAGGCTCTTCTGGTCATCTGATTATTTTGACCAGATGTACGAGTGGGCCGTTGACTTTGTGAAGAAAGGCAAAGCCTACGTCGACGACCTGTCAGCTGACGAGATCAAGGATTACCGCGGCGATGTCGTTACCCCAGGCAAGAACAGTCCTCACAGGGACCGCTCCGTTGAGGAGAACCTCGAGCTACTGGAGAAGATGCGCGCTGGCGAGTTCGGAAACGGCGAGAAGACCCTTCGGGCCAAGATCGATATGACGAGCTCGAACATGTACCTCCGCGACCCGATCATGTATCGTATAGTCCACGCGCCTCATCATAACACAGGTGACAAATGGTGCATCTACCCGATGTATGACTGGGCCCACGGTCTTGAGGATTCCATAGAGACCATCACCCATTCCATATGCACACTGGAGTTCGAGAACCACAGGCCTCTGTATGACTGGTTCCTCGACGAACTTGGGGTGTATCATCCACAACAGATCGAGTTCGCTCGCCTCAACCTCACATACACCGTGATGAGCAAGAGGATGCTCAAGGAGCTCGTTGATGATGGCCTTGTCACAGGATGGGACGACCCGCGGATGCCTACCATCAGTGGAATGAGGCGTAGGGGTTATCCCCCAGCAGCCATCAGGGAGTTCTGCCGAAGAATCGGTGTTGCCAAGAAGGAGAACACCATCGCTCTCCAGCTTCTCGAGCATTGCGTCAGGGATGAACTGAACCGTAGCGCTCTACGGTACATGGGTGTCTTGAATCCCCTCAAGGTCACTATCACCAACTTCCCAGAGGGTGAGACCGATGAGATGGATGTGATCAACAACCCAGAGGACGAATCCGCAGGAACCAGGAAGGTCCCATTCACCAGGAACCTATACATCGAGCGTGACGATTTCATGGAGGACCCCCCAAAGAAGTTCTTCAGGATGGCACCAGGCCGTGAGGTCAGGTTCCGCAACGCCTATCTTGTCACATGCAAGGAGGTCGTGAAGGAGGAGGATGAGATCGTCGAGCTCCTGTGCGAAGTGGACCCAGACTCTCGCGGTGGGGATGCCCCAGACGGAAGGAGGGTCAAGTCCACCATCCACTGGGTGTCTGCAGACCATGCCATCGACGCGGAGGTCAGGCTCTACAACACGCTCTTCACAGAGGAGGATCCAGCAGGTCAAAAGGGCAAGAACTTCAAGGACTTCGTTGATCCGAACTCCCTTGAGGTCAGGAAGTCCTGCAAGGTCGAACCCGCCATCAAGGACCTGAAGGTTCAGGATGGGTTCCAGTTCGAAAGGCTTGGATATTTCTGTATAGACCAAGATTCCGCTGATGACAGCATCGTCATTAATAGGACGGTTACACTGCGTGATACGTGGGCGAAGTTGCAGAAGAAGATGGGCAAGTAAGCCATCCAGCTAAACGCTTACGTTCAATAAATGTTATAAATAACCTGTTCGTTTGGGGGCTACCTTACCCCCAGACCATGTTTGGTGGGTAGGAAAACTCGCTCCTGTAGCACTGCCCCATTCTCCGAATGCGGCGGTGCCCCTCGGAAAGTAACATTGGGATTCGGTGTCTTTCCTCAGGATGTCACACTACAGGAGCATCATATGCAAACATTTGTTTATGCTCCTGTAGTGTAGACCGGTCAATCATACTGGCCTCTCGAGCCAGTGACACGGGTTCGAATCCCGTCGGGAGCACCATTTTCAACTAGGCTCAGCAACGGTGCTCCTGACGGGATTCGAACCAGCGCGCACTCATTTCTATTTGACGATCGTGCGCGGCGGGGTCTGGCAAATTCTGATACGTATCTTTTCGACGTAGGAATTTGACCAGCCTAGTGTCACAAATTTTCAACTATAGTTACCGACTGTGCTCCCGAGGAGATTCGGTCTCACCCATACTTGCCCTCGAGCAGGTCGTTGACCATGCCCTTCATCCCCTTGACACCATCCATATCCCCATCCCATCCACGCAAGACCCTCCAGTACTTGCGCTCCAGGTCCTTGACCAGTAGATTCATCTGCTTCTTGACAGGCTTTGCATCGTCGCCTGTCATGACGGTCGCGATATGGAGGTACTTCCCCCTTGTGAGAATGATCTTGAACTGACCCAGGTACAGGTCTGAAAGCTCTGCACCATCGGTCTCGAACGTGTCGCGAACGAACATCTGGATGGCTGTGAGCATCCCTGCCAGGATGTCCTCGTCGATGGTGGATGAGGAACCTGACGAGAAGTGCTGCATGAGCATACCCTCGTTGGTCATGATGAGGATCTCCTCGATGCTGTACTTCTTCTTGGTCGTCTTGGCCTTGGGCTCTTCCTTGACCTCGAGGACCTCTTTCTCCACCTTCTCCTGGGACTCCTTCATCTTGCCCATTATCTCCTCGAGATAACTGTCGTCCCTCTCCACCGTTGGCAAAGAGTACTCCCCAGAACCAAGGTCGTATCCATACTCCGAGGTCTCTTCCTCTTCCTCGTCATCACGTAGGTCAGAGGCGTAGTCCATCATGGACCAGTTCTTGTCGCTGGAGATGGAGTAGACGTCCATGTCATCGGATTCATCTTCCTCGTCATCGCAGATCTCGGCAGAAAGGTCGAGCTCCTCCTCCTCCTCGTCATCCCAGTCCACCTCGAAGGTGTCGTCGTCTACCTGCTTTGGAGCCTGCTCGGGTGCGCATTTCTTGCGACGTCTGGGCTTGGCCTCGGCCTTGATGTCGCCGTAGGCGGGAGCCCCGATGGCAGCGTTCACCCTGCGTTTTTTAGCTGCGGTCGTGGAGACGGGTTTGTCCTTCATGACCTCGGACAACACACGACCATCGGCCGTGGTCAGTACCCATGTCTCGATGGTACCGGTTCCTGGTTTCCCCTTTCGGATAGGCACTCCCTTTCCTTTTCCAGTGGGTCTTGCAGGGGATCTCTTGCCTGCAGTCCTTGCTGGGGGTCTTTTTGCAGCGGGTTTTGCAGGAGGCCTTCTACCTGCTTGCTTGGCTGGTGGTCGCCTACCCGCAGGTTTTGCCGGAGGCCTCTTTCCAGCCGGCTGGGCCGGGGGTTTTCGAGCCTGAGCGGTAGGAGGGCGTTGTGGAGGTCTCTTGCCCGGGGGTTTCTTCTTCCCCTTCTTCTTCGAGTTAGTGGTCTGGGCCATCATCACAGTGGACAGCAAGCTCAAGCCTCGGAGCACGAACAAGATACCATACCCGGACATAGGGTACTTTCACCTACTCACCTCTGAATACCTTCCAGGGATTATAGGTTTTTGATGTGGTCTGTCCTGATACTGCAAATTTGATAAGCCTTTATGTGATGTAGGGACCATGGGATCGATAAAGGAAAGGCTCGATGAGCACGATGCTTTCGTCATCGTCGGAATAGGTGGGGACAGTGGGTCTGGAAAGACCACGTTCTCCCAGGGTATAAGGAGCCTGCTGGGTGCAGACCTGGTCTCAGGATTTTCCATGGATGATTACCACTCCGAGGACAGGGCGACAAGGAAGGTGACAGGCAATCTTCCACTGGACCCTGCATACAACAAACTGGACCTTCTGGCCGAGCACCTGGAACAGATACGCCTGGGCAAGGAGATAATCAAGCCTGTCTACAACCACAGCACCGGCGAGTTCGACCCAGAGGTATTGTTCAAACCGGCCAGGATCACCATCGTTGAGGGCCTTCACCCGTTCTATACTCAAAGCTTGCGGGACCAGATGGACTTCACGGTGTTCGTTGACCCTATCAGGGATGTGAAGTGGAAATGGAAGCTCATGAGGGATGTGGAGAAGCGCGGCCATGAAAAGGAGGCCGCCTTCGAAGAGATACTCAAACGTGAGCCATACTTCAAGCAGTACATCGATATCCAAAAGATCTGGGCCGAGGTGGTCATCAGGGTCATCCCTTCCAGATACTCGGACGATAGGTTGGAAAGACCACAGGTCAAGCTCAAGATGAAGCACACGGACATTCCGGTCCATCATATTGACATGGCGTTCGACATGGCCCAGTTCGTCACAAGCTCTGAACGTTACTTCTCGCTGGAGTTCGGGTCTGACTACTTTTACGGGAGCAAGTTCAACGTCCTCACGGTCGATGGGATGCTGTCCAGGAAGAACGTATCGAAGCTCCAAGACCAAATAAGGGACTTCACAGGACTCAAGGAGAACGTTCTGTTCGAGGAGGGGGGAGATGAGTTCATCAACCCATCTGGTGTTGCCAAGCTTATCATCGCCTGGCGGTTCCTTGAGAAGCTGAACTTCATCCTGGACGAGCTGGAGCGGGCGGTGGGATAGATGCCGCAAAAGGTCTTGGTCGTTGGTGGTGGCAAGTACGGGGTCAAAGCGATCGAGCACTTCAAAAAGGATGGGTTCGAGGTCCACCTCATGGACCCAGACCCGGACTGTCCTGGGAAGGACCTGGCCGATGTGTTCCATCAGGTAGATACTTCCGTTGTCTATGAGAAATACATCGAGATCGATCCTGTGTGGATGGTACCCACAGCTCCTGTCCATGTGGCAGCATTGCTCATTAAGCAAGCCTTTGGGGACCTGGAGCCAGATCTCGATAACGCTGGGAACTTCGCTCCTTTTGAAGGATACTTCAACTGGCCTGATGGAGCGAACGTGTACATCAGTAATCTATCCCAGGAGCAGCTATGTCTGGACGACTGTATCGGATGTAAAAGCTGTCCGGTCAGAGCCAACGATAGAGAGCATTTCCTTTCAGAACTGTTGGAGACCAGAGGTCTGATTGTAGTGATCAGCAAGCAGATGGGGGGCGGCCTGGGCGCTGTTTCCGGAGACAATATCGAAAGGATGCTGGAAATGGCAAAAGACAAGAGCCAGTTCGGGCTGGCCACATCGTGTACATGCCATGCTGTCGTGACCTTTTACAAGCGTTGACGGCGTGTTCGTATCCCACGATGCTTGTTCCTTTTATGCGTTATATATAAAAGGGCCAACGTCCCATGGATAAGTGTGCCAGAGCCCATGCTGAGCGGTCTAGAGCTCAAGTGCCTCCTCCTGGATGAGGGTGTCGTCGGTATCGACAAAGCGTTCAAACTACCAGTACGAACCTCCAGGTCCACTGCTGGTCCAGGTGCTGGAAAACGAAGTATAGCTTTAGAGCTGGACGGCCACAGGATGAAGGTCGGGGTGACCAGGGACCCAGGACAGAAGTACAACCTGATAGACTCTGAGCAGGACTACGATATCGCAAAGAACGGTCAGACTATCGCACAGGGGGTCCAGATCATCCCCATCGCCATGCATGCTCCATACCAGGCATTCATCAACCTCGAGGCTGGCTGCATCTACGATTGTGCGTTCTGTGTGACCCCGAGCATGGGGGATACCAAGACCATCTCACCAGAGCGATGGGTCGAACTGATCCTGGACTCCGTGAAAAAGGAGCAGGTCGATGCTGTGGCAGTGACCTCAGGCATCCCGGAGGACCTGAGAACCACGACCGATGGGATGCTGTTTGTTGTGGAGAATGTCAGGGAGGCACTGTCTGACATGGCCATCGGGGTCGAGCCATACATCGAGGATGTTGAGGACATTCAGAGGTTCAAAGATGCTGGTGCTGACGAGATCAAGCTCAACATCGAGACCGCGACCCAGGCATTGTTCGATAGGGTATGCCCAATGCTGGACCGCCAGAAGGTCTTCGAGCTGTTGCCAAAGGCTGTTGAGGTCTTTGGGAAAGGCAATGTGACATCGAACATCATTGTAGGTCTGGGGGAATCGGACGAGGAGGTCCTGGCAGCTTCGAAACAGCTCATCGACATGGGCGTGGTCCCGACCTTGAGAGGCCTCCGGGTCAACGATGGGAACAGGGACAGGCTGACCGAGGCTCTGGGCACAACACCGACCAAGGTGCCAAGCTCAAGGCTTGTCAAACTTTCAGAAGGACTTAAGAAAGACCTCTCTGTTGCAGGGATGTTTCCACTGGAGCTCAAGACCATGTGTCACAAGTGCGGATGCTGCGACATAGAACCAAGATGGGACATATAGGAGGAAACGATATGATAGACCTTATACTGGCAATTACCGTCGCCCTTCTCTCTGCCTTCTTGTTCGGTCTGTTCAGAGGCTCCAGTGTATGCCTGACAGTGTGCGCACCAGGCATCCTTCCGCTCATCCTTTCGAAAAAGAGCGACCTGAAGGAATCGCTAAAGATCGCTCTGCTCCTAATGATGCCAAGGACGTTCATCCTGGCCATCGTAGGAGGATTCGTAGGCCTTATCTTCTATGTCATACTAGACTCTGGACTGGATAGGCTCATCTACAGCTTCACCGCGGTCCACGTGGTCGCATACATGTTCCTCGGGTTCATCCTCGTGTTCCTGGGCGGGATATTCTTCAGCAGGTCCCAGGATGACAGGAAGCGCATCTATGACCCGATGGCAAAGGACTGCGGTGATGGATGCAAGCCAAGTTCTGCAGCCTGCAAGACATGCCCTACAGCTCCGAAGCGCCAGGACAAGATACTTCTGTTCACCAAGAAAAAAGGGCTCACACCCACGGACCAGATATTCCTGGGCGGCTGGGGCATCCTACTCTCCTTCGGGTGCATGATCGAGGTCATAATCCTTGAGGGTCCAGTCATCGCAGCCGCATCAGCATTTGCAGCCCCGAACCATCTTACTGCGTTCGTCTTCTCTGCCATCGCATTGTTCCTGTTCGGTATCGGTTCCTCGCTACCACTTATCATCGTGGCACTTTTAGCATCCGTTCTACACAAGAAGGTGAAGAACGAGAAGCTCCTCTACAACATCAAGGTGGTCACTGCAATAATGATCATTATCATGGGAGCAGTTCTGCTGATACGATCGTGTGTAGAGCTTGCGGTCATCCTGCAGATAGGGATGTGACCTACTTCTCAAACTCGACCTCGACCACTGCCTGACGGATAGCGGTCTTGGTGCAGTCCCGCACAAGTATCTCGACCCAGTTACCTGCAGCGTTCTCGGTCACTGTGAAATCTCCAGCTGCGAGTCCACCGGCCTGGCAGGTCTCTGTGAAGTACTGGGTCCAGGTTGCTGTGAAAGCTGTGTAGATACGCAGCTTCGCATCCTGAAGGCCAACCGTCTGGTTGAGGTATGTCATCCCTTCCTTGGTAAGTAACGTGGTCCGTATGGCCACTGTGGATGTTCCCTGTGCCCGGTCCACACCATTTGCTCGGAGGGTGATGAGGGTTGCTGAGAAGACTATGTCGTTGTTGTTCTTCCGAATATGGATGTTCGGTGCGAACTTCATCACAGAGTTCTCACCCTGTTCCAGGATGACACCGCCGTGTTCGTAATGGAACCGTTGATTGTCCAGATAGTAATTGTTAGTTGTGAAGTTGATAGCGCCTTTACCTCGCATCATTAGTTCTGTACTATTGTACATGGAATTGTTCGAAGCGAAGTCTTCCATCATCAGACTGCCTGATGATCGGCCTACACCGAAGAGAGGGCCGCCACGGGCGCCCAGGGTCATGGTCGTTGTCATGGTCGTGTCGACCTCTGAACGAAGGATCTGTGTATCGATATTACTTTTGAGCATGAGGAATGAGTCGGCAGCATCCAGCATATGTGTCGCCTCGTTCGTTCTTGCCCATGCAGGAAGATATGTTGACATTATCATTCCCAGAAGCGACATGAATATAGCGAGCAGCATGATGGTGGCAACTACGTTGGACACACCCTGGTCTTCTCGCTTCGTTCTGAATTTCCTCATGTTATCTCCTCATTCAAGGTTGATGTCGATGACACCCTTCATGTTGTCGTAGTTGTTGACCCTGGCAATCTGTAACCAAAGTCCGTATCCTGTGGATGTGATGCTGAACTCGCCCTGGTTGACGGGGCGTGTTCCCGCTGCAAGCTGTGTGAACCCTGATATCACCAGGGTCTGGGAGAAGTAATCGATCCACGCGTGCCGGTAGTCTGTGGTGATGTTTATCTCCAGGGTCTTGCCGTTGCCTGTCCAGTAGTTCTCTTCCGTGCTGCCTGTTACCAGACGCATCTTCACGACCCTGCTTCCTGAACCACCGACAGTGGACAGGTCACCGGTCAGGGTCATGGAGGAGAAGGTAACGTTAATGTAGCCACCCTCGAAGGTCGCCTCGAAATCAGGATCTGATATGAACGAGGAGGTCTCACGTTGAGCGACTATCACTCCACCGTTCTCATACACCACATACTGGTTGGGGAAGTACATGTTCTTGCTTTCGAACACTAGGTTCCCTTTAGTGGCGTCCACGTTCTCCACAGGGTATGAAGCATTGAATTGGACAGATGAGCGCTGTGGGTCCAGGGTCAGGTAGCCATAGGCCCTTCCGATGCCCTGGTAGGCTCGACCGGCCGTGCCCATCCTGACACCGACTAAAAGCTCTATCTCGGTGTCCTGTGCCTCGATGAGGGTAGAGATGGAGTTCCTGACGCCCACGAACTGGTTGTGGACCCGGTACATGTGGACCATCTCGTCCTCTCTACCGAGTATTGGAGCATAGTTTGCATAGAAGTTTCCGACTAGCATCAGGCCTACTGCCATCAACATGATGGCGGCGACAATGACGGAGACCGCCTCTTCGTCACGACCCAATGCGCGTGCTACTTTCATCGCTCACTGCCCCTGTTCCCCGATTAAGGCTCAAGGCGGATATATAGTTTTCACCCTCGATTCAGTGTTCCAGGGTGTCAAGGTTTCCCATGTTAGCTGGAATGAAAACACAGCCGTCATAGGTGTATGACGGCTGCTGTGGAAGGTCGGAGCACTTCATCTTGGCGATCATTGCAAGGAGCGCGTCGTAGTTCTGCTCCTGCTCGATCTCTTCATTAAAGAGCTCTTCCTCTATCCTGTCCATTATCTCTGGTTCCTCGATGTTCTCACCGATGGTAGGTTCGGACCTGACATCAGAGATGGAGATACCCTCGATGGTCACATCGTCCAGGTAAACACCGCCCCATCCTAATGCAGACTCCCTGTGGTCATAACCGGCTGCGTCGGTGGTCACTATCCTGAACCGCAACAGTATGACCTTACCAGCCCATGCTGAAACATCGATATTGATACGCGATAGTGTGTCCGCTGCAACATAGGTCGGACCGCCAACTC
>JANQNL010000064.1 GCA_028279585.1 Thermoplasmatota archaeon | reverse complement strand
CCTGATGAGGTCGATGCCCCACTGACCGCTCTTTTCAGGGTGGAACTGGACACCTGTGATGTTGTCCCTTCTCACCGCAGAAGTGAAGGTCTGGAGATTGTCGGTGACCGCCAGGATGTCCCCGTTGTCCGAGGGCCTGACGTAGTATGAGTTCGCGAAGTATGCGTATCCGCCCTGGAAGCCGTTGGTGTAGCCGCGGACGAAGTTCCAACCCATGTGTGGGACCTTGCCTGCCCTGAACCTGGCCACATCTCCTGGAAGGAGTCCAAGGCCTGGTACACCTGGGCTTTCTTCGCTGGATTCGAACAGTACCTGCATTCCGAGGCAGATCCCCAAGAGGGGGACTCCCTTGGCGGCCTGTTCTTTGATCGGCTCGACCAATCCCTTGGCCTTCAGGTCCTCCATCATGTATCCGAAGGAACCAACGCCTGGAAGGATGATCCCGTCGGCTGCGCGGACGTCCTCGGGGTCGGAGGTGACCTTGTACTGGACACCAAGACCTTCGAGGACACGGGTCACGCTTCCGATGTTGCCTGCACCGTAGTCTACGATGGTGATCAATCGATCACCCCCTTGGTGCTGACGACCTCACCCTCTGCTCGTGGGTCTATCTCTGTGGCATCACGGAGTGCTCTGGCAAAGGCCTTGAACACACCTTCCACCTTGTGGTGGTCGGACCTTCCGGTGAGGACGCGGACCGCCACATTGGACTTGGACGCTGTTGAGAAACCTCCGAAAAAGTCCTCGATGACGTCCGTATCCAGCTCCCCGCACATCTGGCGCTTGAACTCTACATCGTAGATGAGGTAGGGTCTTCCCCCAAAGTCAACAGCTACAGCTGATAGGGACTCGTCCATTGGGAAGACGAAGCTTCCAGCCCTGCGGATGCCCTTGCAGTCCTCGAGCGCTTCATTGAAAGCCTGGCCAATGACCATTCCGAGGTCCTCGAGGGTGTGGTGTTGGTCAACCTGGGTGTCCCCGGTGCACCTGACCTCGAGGTCGAACATCCCGTGCCTTGTGAAGGTCTCGAGCATGTGGTCGAGGAATCCTATCGGCGTCTGGATGTCTGCTTTTCCAGAACCATCCAGGTTCAGCTTGACAGAGATGTCGGTCTCCCTGGTCTTCCTGGTAACTTCAGCTGTCCTCACTGGCATCCCCCCGTGATCTGCTCGATGGCTCCAACTACGGTATCGCACATCTCCTTGGTCCCTACACCTATCCGAATGCAGTTCCCCAGGAGTTTGAAGCTTGCCAGGTCGCGGACCAGGATCCCACGTTCGCGGAGCCCGTTCCATATCTCCACCCTATATTCCCCCATGTCTGCGACAAGGAAGTTTGCCTGGGAGGGGTAGGTCTTGACCGGAAGTTTCTCGGCCAGGTAGTCCCTGTTCTGTTGGATCATCTGGACGTAGTCTGTGGTGAACTTCTGGTCGGACAGCGCTGCCCTTGCAGCGATCACCGCGAGGTTGTTGACGTTGTACGGAGCCGAGACCTGCTCGATGCTTGAGATGATGGACCTGTCCGCGATCATGTAGCCAAGCCGAAGACCAGCCAAGCCATATACCTTGGAGAACGTCCTCACAAGGACCAGGTTCCTGTAGTCTGCCAGGACATCCATCGCATCTATCTCACCGAACTCGAAGTATGCCTCGTCCAGGAGCACCTTCGCATCCGTTGCCTCGCAGATCCTGCGCAGGTCCGGAAGCTCGATGGATGTGCCAGTTGGGTTGTTCGGGCTCACAAGGACGATCATCTTGGTCCTGGGTGTGATGGCACCTATGAGGGCCTCGGTCGGGAAGGACAGGTCGTCGTTGTAGTTGACAGACCTTATCTCGACCTTAAGCTGCGAACAGAACACGGGATACATGGAGAACGTCGGTTCTGCCATCACCACCTCGTCACCAGGCTTGAGGAACTGGTCCATAATGTACCTGATGGCCTCGTCCGCTCCATTGGTCATGAGTATGTTGCCATCCTCCACACCAAGGAACTGCGCGAGCTCTGTCCTGAACACTGACGTGTCCGGGTAGACAGAGACGTCCGTTGGCTTGACCTGCTTGAGAGCTTCGATGACCTTTGGGGAACAACCGAGGACGTTCTCGTTCAGATCGAGACGGAGAAGTTCATCCCCTGTTCTCGGGGTCTTGACGTACTCGACCCTTGGGTCACAAACATCACTCTTCTCCAAGGTCCTCACCGTCCTGTCCGATGACAAGGAAGTTCGAGCGCATGATGACATCCAATACCTCAAGGCCGCACTTTTCAAGACTGGAACCTGTGTAGACGATGTCTATGACCAGGTCCGCCATCCCCTCGGTGTAGCCTGTTTCGACAGAGCCGTTGACATAGACCCTGTTGAAGAGGTACTTCTTCCTTTCAAGCTCTGCCAGGTAGGTCAGAGATATGTTCCTGTACTTCGAGGCTATCCAGATCTCCAAACGCTGGTTCGGGTCAGGCATGGACTTTCCCTTGGGTCCCATGAGGCAGAGCGCGGGCTTTCCGAACATTGCCTTAGGATCGTCCCACTCGATGACCTGGAGGACATTGAGCTCGGAGGCGCAGCCGCGTCTCTGGTAGTACTCCTCGTAAAGGTCCTCACCGGTCAAGCCTATGGCTCGCATGCCTTTCTTCTTGTACCGTTCCAACCAATCTGGGACGTCCTCGCCCCTAACTTCCACTACCCTGTCGATGGGCACGTCGCCTATCTCTTCCAGGGCCTTCTCTCTAAAACTACGTAGTCCGGAATTCTTGGGGGCGAAGATGAACTAGACCCCCCCTTGTGCTTGTAGATTCCATAAGTTCCACCCCCGTAGCCACCGCTACAGAGCATTCGCTCTGTGTTGTATAGCTTGGATAAGAAAAGTTGACACTATCTTTCTCACAGATGAACGCGACCAGCGCAGGGTAGCGCGGGTTCCTCGGAGTAGAGTGTCTTGGCCATTTTACAGCCTCAAGCCTCCGAAGCATGGGGTGGTATATAAGGTTTTTTCAGGCTCCAGAATAAAGAGCGTACAGGAACTGGACGGGGTGGACAGGTTCGGTCCTACCTTCTGGAGCGGAAGCTGGGCCTTCGGGAAGAGGTGTCCCTCTGGGGGCGGTCACGACCGTATCTCGTCTTTCTTTCAGGTCTGTCTTGAGGTTCTCGTTGACGGGGTGGACGCCTATGTTTGTCCATCCAGCTCGAAGATGTCTGTTCAGATGACCCTTTGGAAGAATCTCTTCTCGATGGTTTCTCCTCAGGTTCTTCGACCTGTCTTGAGACCATTCCAGAATCGTGCATCTTGTTGACGATCCATGAGTCCTTTGTCTCCAGATAACCACCGGCAACGATGACCGAAGAGCCCATGAGAATGTAACCGACAGCGCCTCCAGCCTTTAGAGCATACGTCCAAGGTTGGTTCACCCGAGCTGTTATCTTGTCGATGTCCTCGGAGCCTTCGAGCTCCTGTCCCCCGAACTCATCCTCGAGGTCATCGAAGATAGAGACCACGGCCACAGCTCCAATTATCGTGAACAGTACTATCAAGCAGCAACCCACAACTTGCAAGGAGATCGGGACAGGCTTCTTGGTCGGAAAGACTAGTGCACCGGTCATGACGAATAAGGCCAGAGTCGTAATGACCCCTACGACTGACATAGCAATGAGGAATCCTTTCATTGTCTCCAGAAGGTCATCGGCCAGGATGGTCTGGTCCGGTCCCATCTGTGACATCATAGCACTCACCATTGACAGTATGATGACCACATTGACACATATCAAGATACCCATTGCAATGAAGGCTCCTACGGCCACCTTTGCACCGATATCGAAGTTCTCACCCATCTCCTCACGCTTCATGTACATGATGATTATCCCAGCGATCAAAGCCGCAAGGGCAATGAGCGCGACAAAGCTGTTGCAACAATCTAAAGGGATGGCATTGGCTGTTCCAGTTAGGATGATCCCTGCTCCTAAAAAAATAAATCCATCCCTCGCGTGCATCCTCACTCCTCAAGGTTGCAGTGTAGTGATAGGTGAAAAACCTTCTGACCCGCTTAACCGTACATCATGCCCTCATAATCGTCCCGCTTCTTCATCAGCTTCCGTTTCTTGGGCTTGTCCTTCTTATGCCGAAGACTCCGCTTCTGGGTCGGGTTGGAGCCAATGAAGTGGAAGTCCCTGCGGATGAGCCTGATGTAGGTGATGTCGTCGAGCGGCTCCAACACGATGATCCCTTGGGATGCCAAGGCTGACAGGACCCGGTCCACGGTCTTTTTAGGAAGGCCAAGCTCGTCCTGGACCTCCTTGTCCGTGATAGGATAGCGCTTCATGAGGAGCTTGATGACCAGTTCCTCGGTGGAGCCTGTTTGGACGTCGATCATTGGTTTCTGATGGAGGTTCGGACATTTATGGGTTGGGACAGAACGAAAGGCTGGCCGTGTTTGGTGGTAAAAAATCGTCAGAAGCGACTGTGAGTGAATCGGAACAAGTGGATGACGACCCCTCTTCGGTCAAGTCTGAAGCTTCTGTCCCAACCCTTTGGAGAATGTCCATCAGATACCGATCCCATCGATTCCTAATGAGTGAGGTATAAGCAATATTATTACTGAACAGAGCCATCCCCCCCTATGCCCAAAGTCTCCTCCCTCGGGACCATCAAGCGCATCCATGTGATGATCCGGAGCAGGAACGGAAGCATCGCCCAGTGCATGTATTATCCCAACGGCCTCATGAACGGAGGCCACATGAGCCCTCCGCCTATGCCCATGGTGCATGAGGAGAAAGGAAAGCTCGAAGCCGAGGTCCGGGACAAGCTCTGGGAGATGGCCGAGGACCTTGACGCGGACCTCAACGAGGAGAACGTCTGTATCATCGACGCTTCCCGAAACGGTAGGGCCATGTTCCTTATTGAGTTCGAGGATGGGGAGAGATGGGGATTCTGGATGGACAACATCCACGAGCACGACGATCCCAAGGTCATCGAGCTCATGCAGCTCATCAGCGAGAACCATGTTGGGGGTTGGTGAAGTGTTCGAGAAGTTGGAGGGTAAGTACCACAAGACCATCGGCTCGAACGTTTACGAGCTCGAGGTACTCGGGCCAACCATCAGCGAGGAGGAGTATGGCGACGCCTTCAACCTCATCCGCACCGAAAACCAGGATGATGGTGCAGGTCACTCCGAGTGGTGGAGGGGACCATACAGGCTCGAGGATGGCAAGCTCGTTCTGGACCCGAAGGAAGTAGAGTCCGAGTCCTGGTTCGACGATGAGGAGGCAGAGGGGGAAGCGTTCGCAGAACCCTGGAATGAGGGTCCGTTCATCCTTGAGATCATTGAAGCTGGCATTGATGTGAAGCTGAAGTTCACCATGGACGATGTTGAGGTCATCTTCGAACGCAAGGAGTGAGACCATGCCGGAGGACACATACTGGTTCTGCTCGTTCGGAGAGCACATGTCGCATCAGCGCATAGCTTCACGGATCAGCGGGGGAAAGCCCACCCGTGGTAGAGCACAGGATAGGGGGGCCGAGAACAAAGAGTTCTTCGACAAGTGGGAAGCCGTGCAGATCCCATATCGGATCCGGTTCGCCTTACCCAAAGGACGCAAGACCGTCCATATGTGGGGGGATGGGGGAATACCATACATCTCCAACAATGCGGAAGACGAGTTCACGACCCTGGCAAGGATATGGTGGGTCACCAACTTCCAGTATTTCGACATCTACAAGCAGATGGACCCTTTCATCGACCATATGATAAAGGTCGGGACACATGAAGGAGCTGCAATGTTCGCCATCGGTAGAAAGGACCACGAGAGCCTGATCACCTCGGCCCCTTCAGAAAGCTATCTCCTTACCATGATGGAGGGGCTGCATGAGACCTTCCCCCAGATGACACAGGAGGGGATGACTGACTACTTGTTCAGCATCGAGGGCATGGAGGAGTGGGACCGGGAGAAGGTGCTGGCGATGTGTGATATTGCATGGAATAAGTGAACCCCCCCAACCATTTTCACTTAGCCCGATAACATACCCTTATATCCCACGATATCATTCGACCCTCCGGTGATTCGCGTGAAAGATGAAATTAAGTTCGTACGCGACAATGTGAAAGAACACACGACTTGGTTCGAGGAATCCATCCCGCTCATTGCGTCGGAGAACATCATCAGCCCTCTTGTGAGGGAGATGCTGGCTACTGACTTCCATAACAGGTATGCAGAGGGTGTCCCATGGAAGAGGTACTACCAGGGAAACCTTTATGTGGACAAGGTTGAGGAGCGCGCAAACGAGCTTGGAAAGAAGCTTTTCGACTGTGCATATTGCGACACGAGGCCCACATCCGGGACCGCGGCCAATATCGCGATGTTCTTCAAGTTCGCAAAGCCAGGACAGACCTACACCTCATGCAACGTTGCAGACGGAGCACACATCTCCTCTGCAAAGTTTGGAGCTGCAGGCGTCCGCGGCCTCGAGGAGGTCACATACCCGTTCAACGTCGATGAGATGAACATCGACATCGACGGGACCATCAAGGTCATTAAAGAGGCCAAGCCAAAGATCGCTCTGTTCGGTATGTCCGTGTTCCTGTTCCCAACTCCTCTCAAGGAGTTGCAGGAGGCGTTCGACGAGACCGAGTGTACCGTCTGGTATGACGGCGCACACGTTCTCGGACTCATCGCCGGCGGAGAGTTCCAGGACCCACTCAAGGAAGGAGCCCACATCCTGACAGGTTCCACCCACAAGACGCTCCCTGGACCACAGGGCGGTGTTGTCCTCGGAAACCCAAGGGACAAAAAGATGGAGGATAAGATGAACTACGGAGTCTTCCCAGGTGTGCTTTCCAACCATCATCTGCATCACATGGCTGGCAAGGCCATTGCCTTCGCCGAGGCCATGGAGTTCGGAAAGGACTACGCCAAGGACATCATCAAGAACGCCCAGGCACTTGCCCAGGCGCTCCATGAGGCTGGTTTCAAGGTCCTTGCAGAGGAGCATGGATTCACCAAGTCCCATGCCCTTGTGATGGACGTCTCCGAGATCGGTGGAGGAACACCACTTGTAGAGGCTTTGGAAGAGGCAAACATCATCACCAACAAGAACCTCCTGCCATGGGACCCAGCCAACAAGGCCCTGAACCCATCAGGAATAAGACTGGGTGCACAGGAGTGCACAAGGCTTGGAATGGGAACCCAGGAGATGGTCGAGATAGCAGACATCTTCAAGGAGATCTGCATCGACAAGAAGGACCCGAAGGTCGTAAGGGAAAGGGTCAGATCGTTCAAGAAGGAGTTCACGAAGGTGCACTACTGCTACAACGATGGCGCAAACCCCTACGAGTACATCGATATCGCTGGCAACATTTAGGACCGGCAAGTTGACAACACTGGACCGGAGCTTTTGCTTCGGTCCAGACACCCTTTTTTCTTATATACCCAATAACCCCTATTATAGAAAGGATTATTTAGGGGATGCAGTATGTGGACGCTGTATGGGTCATTCTGACCTATACCAGTGTGCCAGCGCAGAGGAACTTTGAATGTCGAACTTTATCGAGGAGCTCGAACAGAAACGAGAGCGGCTCAACCACGAAGCAGAGCAACATAAGCGAAATCGTGACAAGCTCAACAAGCGAACGAAGGAGTGGGCCGAGAAAAGGGACCATCTCAACGATTCTGTACGAAAGCTCATTAAAAAGGCCAACGAGCATAGGGAAAAGAGAGACAAGCTCAATGGTGAGGTTAGAGAGGCCAAAAAGGTCAGGGAAACCCTCAACAAAGAGTATAACAAGCTCTCCGAAGAGCTCCAGAAGGCCAAAAAGGAACAGGTCCCCAAGGATAATAAGGTGCCCATAAGCAAGCTCAAAGGCGAACTGCGCAAGCTCGAGTTCAAGCACCAAACATCAGTTTTAGAACCATCCAAGGAAAAGGACCTGGTCGACCAGATGAAGGACCTTATGGCCCAGATCTCCGAGCGTGAGAGGGTCTATGCAGATAATGCAGAGATAAGGGACCTGGTCGACAACGTGCGCAAGGCCAAGGAAGAGGCCGAGACACAGCATCGACATGTCGGAGAGTGTGCGGAAAAGGCACAGTCCGAGCACGACGACATGGTCGGTCTTTACGAGGAAGCTGACAAGATGCGCAAGGAGGCCGACGAGGCCCAAGAGAAGTTCATCGAGGCCAAGACAAAGGCCGACGAGGAGCATCGCCAGCACATCATCCTTATCCGTCAGGTCCACGACTTCGACAAGATCATATCAGGCCTGAGGCAGAAGGACAAGTCCGCCAAGAAGGGCAAGAAGGACGTGTCCGCCAAGAAAGAGGGCGAGGAGATCTACGAGAGGTTCAAGCGCGGCGAGAAGCTCTCTACAGAGGACCTCATGACGCTCCAGAAGGCTGGATACCTCTAATAACCGTAAAATATATCATTCAAGACCTTCGTAGAGGCGATTCACATGGCACAGAACACGTTCCCATTGGGCATCCTCAAAAACATCATGCTGGTGTTCGTCGCATTCGGAATTGCAGTGTATCTGCTGTTCTGGGGACTGTATATGCTGCCAGACGGTCGCTTCTTCGATATTGGTCTGTTCTCTTTCTGCATTGTCTTCGTCGGTTTCGGCGTTGTGGGCTATTGGGTTGCCCACATGGAACAGAAGAAGCAGAAGGAACAGGAACTGGCACAGTCCCAGAAGTGATCCTCCTTTCTCCTTGCAAGGGTAGCCAAGCTAGGTCAACGGCGCTAGATTCAGGGTCTAGTTCTTAGTGATTCGAGGGTTCGAATCCCTTCCCTTGCACCATTTCCAGCACGTCTATTCCATATGCTCGCTGGAAATGGTGCGAGATATCGCCGGCAGACGCCGCATCCTACGGATGCGGCTGGCGCATGAGAAAAGCAAGCGTCAATGACAGTCTTTCTCATGCATCCCTTCCCTTGCACCAGACATCGTTAGCAATGATTGCATTCAAGGATTCGGACCCGAGCCCGAGCGCTGCTATTGCCAGAGACGATCTGGCGCGGCTGGACTTGGATGTTTAGGTAGGTACCTATCCCAACCTAACATCCAAGTCCGTCGTGAACCACTCTGTGGTTTGCGACTGGACGCCGCAGTTTCCGATGCATTGTCCCAACGAGGAAGAAAACTGACGGTCTCCTCCCCATGCATTTGTAAGCACCTCCAAGCGTATGTGGCATTACTCTTCAGCAATTAATACTCAAATGCCCACTTTCTGTACGCCGACAAGCAAATTACTAATACTAGTTACAAACTTATTTACAATCGGTGCGAGCGTTCCTACCATTTCTGCGATGAAATGGCAACGAATACCTACCGGGCTGTCCCGAGGATATCATATGAAGCTTCCAACAAGAGCCCTGGCCATCGTCGCGGTGGCGTCACTCGTGTTCTCCTTCATCCTTGTGGATATACACCCCTTCATGGCTCCAGAGCTAGCTGAAGCATCCGTTCTCTTCGACGCACCTATCGGTGGCGAGGTAGAGTATATCGTTAACGAGACCGAACCGAACGATCTCGAAAATGACGCTGATCCTGTTCCAACGCCTAGCTCTGGGAACAGCACTTATTACAGGTTCAACAAGACCGCCCATGATGATACCGAATGGTTCGAAATGGACCTAAAGGGTGGAGGGGACCCAACCGACCTGTTGACGTTGAAGGTCCTTTCTCTTGATTCTCCTGACAATAACTTCATGTTGATACTCTGGATCTATTACATCGGGCCGATCGCAACAGAGACCCACATCCTGTTTTCAGAGTATTGGAGCTACAACGGCGTAGTTGGGAATATGAATACGGTCTACTTCGTCCCCCCTACAAACTCCACATATCTTTTCAGAGTGTCAGCACTGACCAACCAGGGAAGCTGGGCTAACATCACATTCAACATCACGATAAATTCAAGCGCTCCACCGGATCTGAACAACAATATCGAGAACCTCGAAAAACTGGATGGTGTGAGGTACCAGAAGACCCTGGACGTCAACGAGGACGCCTTCGACTGGTATTATGTCGAGGCCCCCAGACCGGAGTTCGGGACCAGACTGAACATGACCGTCTTCATCAATGAATCCTTCAACGGCACTGATGGGTATGGTGTCCAGTATGCTTGCAGGCTAACGATCTACGTCTATGCTGAGTACACACCAGGGTTCTGGACACATTTCAAGACTTGGCGCATGGCCGAGAACTCATCGATCCATCAGACCAACGACCCATACAACTCGGGTATCAAGAGCAACTCCCTCGTGTTCGAACATACCAAGAACGTTACCCGTTATGCACTTGGTTTCTGTGTTGACATCTACGGTTACTGGACCACCCAGCCAACATCGGCGATCATCGGAGATTCCGACTACATCAACCGTGAGATGAACTACAGCATCACCGGCTTCAAGACAGAATACCTGATGCCGAACTATGCACCTGTCCTTCGAAATGGCAGCCTGTCCAATACCACAGGCAGGACCACTGACTACTACAACTACACCGTCATCGTCTCCGATTATAACAACGTAACACCAGCAGAGGTCCTTCTGTGGTGGGACAACACCAACCAGGTCCCAATGGAACCTGTGGGTCCCGGCCCATACGACTACGTAGCAGGCGTTACATATTTTGCCAATCTTTCAGGCACCGTTTTGGACGAGGGGGACCATACCTACAACTTCTCCGCATCCGACGGTGGGAAGATGGCCGTTGGCGATACATCTATCCATTTCGGACCGAACATAGATGACAACTTCGGACCAGTGATACTGAACACCTCCACCAACGTCAGCCTTCAGGAGGACTTCGACGAAGCATGGGTCCAGCTTGCTCCATTCTTCGATGATCCCAATGGTGACGATCTTGAGATCTACATCCTGGACCAGCTTGATGCACCCACAGTAGCTTACTTCGGGGACACCTTTGAGGCCTACATAGTGAACAATGGGACCGTTGGGAATCCTGACCATTACATCAGGCTCAAGTCCATAAAGGATGCTTTCGGGGAAGAGGCGTTGACCATCCAGGCCTCGGACACCAAGCTCGAAGTGGAGCTGGACTTCAACATCAAGGTCAACCCCGTCAACGATGCACCCGTGATAAAGAAGATCAACGGCAAGTCAGCCTCGTCCATAGTGACGGTCACTGTGAACGAGGATTCGATAAACGACATCGAGCTCACCATAGAGGACCCTGACTCCCCCAACTGTGGTATCCTACTTCCACAGGACATCATCAACGGGACATACTGGGAGCAATACCTTGGCAGTTCCTATCCACTCACGAGCAGTGAACTGGACATCAAGGTCTTCAACGTCTCAAAGATCATCAATGTCCGCATGGGCGACCCCTTCGTGGGAAGCTGGCGGATAAACATAACAGTAAGCGATGGGGACGGTCTCAACGATACAGCTGCCATCATGCTGGTGGTGAAGAACACTCCAGATAAACCAGAGCTCTCCGCCCCTGCAAACCTTTCGACCCCACAGAACCAGGAGCTCGTGTTCCAGGTCGTAGCCACAGACCCTGACCCAGATGAGACGCTTCTCATCACCTCTAACCTCGAGCTTGTTCTGGGGGTAGAGGAAGGGGACCTGTGGAGCATGGAGCAGACGGGTGGAGTAGCAACGGTCAGGTTCAAGCCAATGGGCCAGGCCTATGTGGGTGACTACAACTTCATCTTCAAGGTCCATGATGCATCGGACCTGAACTCTTCCGCATCCACTTTAGTGACCGTGGAGGATATTAACGATCCACCTGAGGGTGGAACCCTATCAAGTAGTTCTGATGGACTGTTGGCCACCTTTACATTGACGGGTGTCACTGATGCTGATATGGATCCGCTCTCCATGAATTGGAACTTTGGTGATGGGTACGGGAACAAAGGTAGTTCTCTGACCCAGACCCAGCACACATATGCTGCTAATGGTACCTACAATGTGACCGTGAACGTCACCGATGGACAAGGAGGATACCACATCGTTGAGACACAGGTGACCGTCACTGCCAAGGCCAGTGGTGGTGGAGGTGGTGGAAATAACAATGGTGGTGGCGGAACTAATAACAATAACACCAACAACACCAACAACGGGACCGGTCCCAACGGTACCATCAACCAGACAGACCCAGAGGACCCAAAAGGGACAAACTGGGTACCGATAATCGTGGTGATCGTTGCTGTTGTCATCTTGCTCGTACTCATAGTGGTTGTGTTCCTGGTCATCTCCAGAAAGAAGGATGATGGCACGGAGGAAGACCAGCCCGATGCCGAACCGGAGGACCTCATGGAGGAGGAGTATCCGGACGACATGCCGATGGAGGATGAGTTCGACGATGGTCTGCCCATGCCGTCCGAGGCGGGTATGGACGATGACCTGCCTATGCCAACTGAGGTATCCCCTGATGACCAGATCCTCGAAGATCAGGCAAAGGGGAAGCAGTTCAGAGCAGACGATGAGATAGACGAAGATACCTCTGCAGAGCTCGATCACATCTTCGGTGACACCCTGTCCGAGGAGTTCCTCGAGGAAGAGGAGAAGAAGAAGCAGGACGAATCCATGGCCGAGGTGCTGGATGACCTGTTCTCGGATGTGGACTGAACTTAGGATATCTTTTTAACCAGCTGTCCATTCTGCATCTTCATGCAGAAGAAGGTCGGCGACATCCTGGTCGTAGGCACAGCCCACGTATCAGAGGAGTCTGCCGCAGAGGTCGAACAGGCCATCAAGGACGAGGACCCGGATGTCGTTGCCGTCGAGCTATGCGACGCCAGGTACAAGGCCTTGACCAATCCCAAGCGCTGGGAACAGATGAAGGTAACCCAGGTCCTTAAGCAGAAGAAGATGTTCCTGGTGCTCGTCCAGCTCATACTTCAGGTCTACCAGCGCAGACTCTCCAAGGAGATAGGGGACGCAGAGCCTGGCACCGAATTCCTTCGGGCCATCAAGGCTGCCAAGAAGAAAAAGAAGAAGGTGGTCCTGGCAGACAGGGACATTACGCTCACTTTCAAACGGGCCTACCAGAACATGGGCATTGTCGAGAAGTTCAAGCTTCTCTGGTTCATCATCACTGGCATCACTGGAGCATACGATGATGAGATAGCCGAGACAGACCTCAAGCAGATGATGAAGGAGGACATGATCACCACCATGGTCAAGGACCTTCGCAAGTTCGCACCCACGACCACCAAGGTCCTCATCGACGAGAGGGATGCATACCTGGCCGGTAAGATCCATGAGGCATCCAAGGGCAAGAAGAAGGTGGTAGCGGTCATCGGTGCAGGTCATCTCAATGGTGTTGTGAAGTATTTGAAAAAGCCAAAGGAGATACCTGACCTGAAGAAGCTCGAAGAGGTTGACAAAAGGTCATTCCCTTGGCTGACCATTGTCGCGATCCTCATCCCCTTGTTCTTCATTGGAGCAACGTTCTATGCTCTTTTCACCGGGAACGTGGAGGTTGCCCTACGGCTTGTCATACTCTGGTTCCTCATAAACGGTGTCCTGGCAGCTATAGGGACCGCCCTGGCTCGAGGCCATCCCTTTGCGATACTTGCAGCATTCGTTGCAGCTCCATTCACCTCGCTCAACCCGTTCCTGGCGGCAGGATGGATAGCAGGGTATGTCCAGGCTGTCGTTGACGAACCCAGGGTCGAGGACCTGCGAGGTCTTGGCAAGCTGGAAGGGTTCATGGACTTCTACAAGAACCGTTTCGTGAGGGTATTGCTTGTTGCAGCGCTTGCGAACCTCGGGTCCACAGCAGGGACTTTCATCATGGGCTGGTTGTCTGCTGGTGAGCTTCTGAATATTATCTTTTAATCTTGCGGTCGAGCAGGCCGGATTTGGAAGTTGGATTTCCATTGAAGGTATCCACAACTTCCAAGTGCGCAGCAACGCAGCCCATAGGGATCGATGCTGCAGCAGGGGGAGAGGCGTATCCAGCCAAATTGAGTGCACCACACTCAACGTGGCGGAGTTTTCATCACGAAGGGATGAAAACGGCCAGCGGAGACCGCTTTGGGTGGGGGCGGAAGGTGGGAGGGATACTGTTCTAACCCAGCCCCAGAAAGAGCAGCTGTTAAAAATCTATTTAAGCGATGTATATCGTAGGTGAGATACTGGCAGAGGTAAACCAGATGGGCAAGAAGGACAAGTACTTCGAAGAGGACGACGAACTGTTCACAAAGCGCAAGAAGCGTCCCGACAAGGACTATCGTGACGATGAGTACATCTCCGGAAAGGGAGAGAGGATAGTCGTTAGGGTCAGGCCGGAGTCCGATGGTGCGGACCAGGGTGCGAAGGTCTACTACCAGGGACCGGTGGAGGATGAACGCGCAGGGAAGTTCTCGTTCTCCCAGAAGGAACTCCAGCATCTTGGAGTGGCATCTTTCTGTCTCACCATCGCGTTCGGGTTCGGTATTATGGGTGGGATCCGCAACTTCAACTTCTTCGAGCTTCTGATAAACCTCTTCATCGCGGCTGTGGCCGTAGGGACAGGGTTCCTTCTCCACGAGATGGCCCACAAGTTCGTCGCTCAGTACTATGGATACTGGGCTGAGTTCAGGTACAATCTGTTCGGCCTGGGTTTCGCCCTGTTCCTTGGCATCGTCACAGGTTTTGTGTTCGCAGCTCCAGGTGCGGTCTACATTAGAGGGTGGGGGATCACCAAAGAAGAGAACGGCAAGATCTCTGCTGCAGGGCCTGCGACCAACTTCGGGCTGGCGGTTATCTTTGGTGGGCTGTTCTTCCTTTCAGCATTCCTCCCCTTCTTGCAGCTCTTTGCATTCTACGGGCTGTGGATCAATCTCATCCTGGGATGCTTCAATCTACTTCCCATTGGTCCTCTGGATGGTAGGAAGATCCTCGCCTGGAACCCCATCATCTACATCACGATGTGCATCTTCCTGGGCGGACCTCTGATCGCTCTGTTCCTATTTTCCTGGGGGATACTGTAAATGGCCGAGTTCACCTTCAAAAGACGCCATAGGCTCAAGAACAAGGAGTTCAGGTCGCTCATCGACAAGGCTTCCGAGGACTACGAGTTCACAGAGGTCCCGGACGACATGGTCAAGGGGACTGTTGACAGGGCCAAGGGTGTGGACTTCGACGTCCTCATCGTGGACAACGTCATTATGTTCTTAATTGACGGGGACGATGTGTTCCCAACCATCCGTGGGCTCCTGGCCCTAAAGCCTGCCAAGCGTTTCGTCACAGTGGACATGGGGGCAGTTCCCTACGTCTATAACGGGGCAGATGTCATGTCCCCTGGTATCGTAGAAGCAGACCCGACCATCGTCAAGGACGACTACGTATGGGTCAGGGACATAAAGAACAAGCAGCCTCTGGCCATTGGTCAGGCGTTGATGGATGGACCTGCGATGGTAGATGCTGACAAAGGCAAGGCCATCAAAAGCATCCACCACGTGGGTGACGAAATTTGGGAGGCATGAGTGCCTCAGACTTGGTGGAGAAAAATCGGTCTGTCCTATGGTGAATGCTAAGGGATGTGGGACAGACCGACGTTTCTTTGTCTGTGGCACTCATGCCTCTTAGAAGGGTGTCCATCCCACACACAATGGTCAGAAGGGATTTCAAACAAGCTCCATCAAAGAGATAACAGCAGAGCTCGTCCCCTCTTCTCCAGTTGTTATAGCATAGAGCGGGGTCTGCGGCTTTAGTCCATAGACACAGACGGAACCGTGGATGTTGACTATCTTGAAGTATGTGTCAGCCATGTTCTTGATGGCCTGGGTCAGCTTCAGACCTGGCTTGATGATACCAAGTCCAAGGTCGTTGGAGACCTTGGTTGCCGCAACACCGTTCAACAGCTCACGGATAGCAGGGGCCTCACCGCGCTGGTACTCCACATTGTCCAAACCCGTGAACTCCAGGATAGGGTTGTCCTCGGGGCCGCGTAGCGACTGCATGGAGTCACGCCACAGTTTGATGGCCTGCTCCTTGCTTGTGTTCAAGGCCATGATATATGGCTTGTCTGTCTGGGCCAGGGAGTAGTCGGCGATCTTCATGTACCGGTCGAAGACCCCCTTGTCCATGTACTGGATGAGGTCTGATCGTACTGCGTCAGGATGGTCCCCACCAGCGGTTACCATGACCACACCGCGATGTAGGGAGAGGAAGTTGAGTAGCATGGGGCGAAGCATCGACATGTACTCCTCCTTGGAGATGTCGTCGCCAATGTCTATTACGTTGTAGCTTCCCTTTTCGAACCCACCGTCCAGGATAGCGTCCATGTCAGGGATGCCCGTGGAGAAATGCTTGGGAGTATCTGGTATGGTCTTCCACTTGGTCTTCTCGACCTCTGTTGGATCATAATGCTGATGGAAGCATTTGAAGCGCCCGTCCTTGAGCGTCATAAGGGTCTCTGGGGATGTGATCTGGACACCCCTCATCTTGTCGATGGACACAGCGCGGATCCTGTTATCGTCAAAGGTGGACTTGTTAAGGGTGACTATTCCGCCCACAAGGAAATCGAGGTAGGAGTTCCCAGCCTCTTCCTGGACAAGGATGGCCTTGATGCCAAGGTCTGCCAGGGTCTCCACGAGCTCCTTGAGCTTCCTGTGCGGATTGTCGAACTTCTCGATGATGGAGTCCACCGTGTCCAGGACTAGGATGGTGAGTCTTCCGATACCGATCTCCTCCATCTGGGTCCGAAGCTCCTTGGTGAACCTGTTGGCGTCTGCCATCCTGGAGTTCCTGTCGAAGACCTCCAGGGTGCCCTTCTCCACCATCTCGTTCGCGAACTGGATGTTGGAATAGACGTCCTCGTCCTCCAAACGGGGGAACACTGCCACACCCACTCCATCCCCACGAAGCTCACGTAGACATTCCATGGCAAAGGTGGTCTTTCCAGTACCTGTGTCGCCTCTGACCAGAAGGACACCAGTTCCTCTGCGCTGGAAATACTCGTGGATCTCTGGTGGGATGTTGGAGTTCATCGTATCATATCCTTAACGTTCAATGAGAGTATAAGGTTTCTTACACTGTGATGACAGTGAATCCCTTGACGATATAGTCGGCCATGGAAGGGTGTCCGCTCATGGAACCCTCGAGCTTGAGCCCCTGTGCCTTTACAGCATCCGTGGCCTTGAACTTGGCTGCACAAGCCTCACAGACACAGTCGATGAGCCCTTTGCTCTTACATTCCTCCCACAGCTTATGGTATGGGTGCTTCTTGAAACCGAACTCCTCGACAAGGTTAACGCTTCGGCCCTCGATGACTATCTTAACATTGTAGCCTCGCTTGTTCATGTCCAAAGCATTGAGCAGGACATGGGCGAAGCAACCTTTCTTGGTCGTGAAAGTGAAGAAGACGACCTTTGGCATGCTTACACACCCAGGTTGTTAAGGGGGAAGTCCACATCCATCCAGTAGTCTGGATACTTGATCATTAGCTCGTACTCATCCTTGAGAAGGTCGTAATGGGTCTGCTCCATCTTGGCAAGATGCTGGAGAATGCCTCGCTCTACTCCATCGTCGAACATCTTTGCCATAAGCTCGTAAAGGTTCTTTGACCTGGACTCGGAGTCCATGGCGATCTGGAAGACCTCTCCTATGGGAGTGCTTTCAGTTATGGTGTCCATCCTGTCACCAATGGGGTCGTAGTCGAGCTTGACCTCGCATGTGGCCATGTCAACGTTCATCCTCTTGGTCAGGCCCTCAAGGACCTGCTTGTGCTTGAGCTCTTCACCTGCGAGGAACTCGAGCCTTTCTTTGAGCATGAGGTTGTTTATTCGCTTGGCCGTCATCATGTAGGCCTTCTGTGCCAGGACCTCTGATCGGATGGCCATCTGGAAGATGTCTTGGACCTTCATATCTTCAGACATACTTTTCTCCCCTTGTCGGTCCATATCCATTGACCGATTAAAGCTTTGTTATCTGAATCAACTTTCAGATTGAAGATTGAACCTTCGCTAGCCTATGAAATTGATGTTCGATCAGCTAGACAACGAAACTCCGCAAGCTCCGAAACGAAAGAAGAAAGGCCGATGTCCATAGCTACCATAGCATTCAAATGAGCCATGACCATCGGTTCTAGTCCGATAGTTTCGGAGCTTACTCCGTTCCGTCGACACAAAAGAAATGGCTCTCTCCCTTACCCTTGTAATGTTTGAAGACTAGGTCGTGGTGGAGAAGCCTGGAGAACATTCCCCCCAGTATGCCAGACGTGAACGCGTAACCCTTTCGGACGGGCATGTCCATCTCGAGAGGCCGGACCACCTCGACGATGACCACCTTCTTGTCTGGCTTGAGCTTTCTGAGTTTGAACTCACCCCACCCTTGTGTCGTTGCCAGCGCGAGCATGAGCTGGGATTTCTTTACGGGTTTGATGTCTTCGAGCTCTAAGGAATACTCGTCCATAAAGGCCCCGGTCATGGAGCGGCCGGTCTTGGTACCCAGCTTGAGGATCTGTTCCTGCTCCATCTGCTGGAACAGTTCCTTCAGAAGTGGTAGTGGGATCACGATGGAGTTCGTGACACCAAGGGTGTTTATGCGCTTGGACTCCTGGTCCAGTAACATCATCCTGTAGAACGTGGGTGGATCTTTGATGATGGCGTTGACGCACTTGTAGAACTCGGCTTCGAGGTCCAGCAGGGCCATGTGGTGAGAATGGGGAGGTCAGATATCAAGGTTGGCACTGGGGGATAAAATATGGACAAGGCTGAGACAAAGGACCACAAGCTCCGTAGTCTCCGAAACGGGAAAGAACGGTCGTTCCAACATCCATTGCATCCGCTGACAAACTAATGTTGGAACGATCATCAGACACTAGTTTCGAAGACTACTCCTCTTCTTGGTCCTTCTCCGCCTCCTCCTCCAAAAGGGCCCTTTCGTCAAGGAACCTCTTCGCCTTGATGGACCCACCCAGAGCTTCGAACAACTCCTCTGGTGTGTGGTCTGTGGAAACCTTCGGGTTCACCTCGATGGCGTCGTTGACCTTGGTCTTGATCTCCTTGGCAAGCTCTTCATGGTCCGCTGTGGTACTTGGAGCCACCTTGATCTTGAACTCGTCCATGGAATGTGGGTCGTTGTCCTTCTTTCCAAGGACCACCTGCCACTCCTCCACATCCGGATGGTCGGAGAGGATATCGTAGACGATGTTCATGTTGACCAGGGTCCCCTTGATCTTGGTGAGGTCCATGGTGGCGGAATAATCGCGCATCCTGCCGATCGGACCGACGAGCCTGGGGGCCGTGGAACCGCAGTACTTGCACTTTTTGTTCCTGATCAACCCGCCTTCGAAGATATCGCCGATGAGATAACGGCAGACCACAGAGCCACGTCCATCGATGTTGGTCACAGCTATGGCACCGCTCTCTCCCTCTTTCTTCTGCTTCCCGGTCTCGGGGTCCACTATCTCGACGATGTGGAGGTTGGGGAACGAGTGGTACTCGCCAAGGTCTGTCTCGCACTCGGCATAGGCCGCACGCATCTCGGTGGTCCCGTAGATGTCCAGGATCTTCGGGTTCTTCGCACCGCCCTTTTTGAGCATGCCCTTGATCTTGGTCTTGGTACCCTGGGTCATCTTCTCCCCAGCGGTAAGGACACCATGGATCTTGGAGTAGTCTCTGTCGTCCTCGCTGCCCATCCGGAGGACGTGGTAAACGTAAGACGGAATGCCGAGGATGATGTTGGCCTCTATCCTCTCTGCGATGTCAAGTGTCTTAGAGCTTGAGGTGACAGCGCCACCACCGGAGTGGAGAACACGCCATGGGCCGTTGACATTGGCCAGGTATACGAAGGTGAATGCAAGATGGGGAGCGAACGGGAAGACGCTGAGCGCTACCTCGTCGGGTTTCAGACCGGTGGTGTGTCCCATCTCGATGTATGAATCCGTAAAGAGCTTGAGGTCCCAGTTGGTATAGACGAACGGCACATTGTTACCAGTGGTCCCAGAGGTAGCAATGATGGTTGTTGGATAATACTCATTTATGAGGATATCCTCCATGGACTTGCCCGTGGTCTTGGACTGAAGGACCAGTCTCATAAGTTTGGTCTTTGGCCAGTACTTCTTGATCTTTTCCTTGTCCGGCTGGAGGATGAAGTCCTTCCACTTCTTGGGGTTGGACTTTGTGGGTACGATATCCTCTTTCTTTGTCAGAGGGATCTTTTCCAGGTCCTTGATAGTGTTGATGGACTCTGGATCTATCCCGTGCTCGTTGAAGAGCTTGTGATAGTGTGGGGAGAAGGGATAGAGCTGGTACCGGATGAAGTCGCGAAGCTTCTTTTCCTGCTTCTGGATTATCTGTTCAGGTGTGAGACCTTTCCACCTGTCAAAAGTGTCAATTCTCTGCTCGAACATGGAGGGACCGGCCCAAAGATTGCCGTTTTGGCTAATAATCTTTCGTCATCGAATATTGAGGGAAACTGGCAGCATATCGAAATATGCAAGAAAGGAACCAAGAAACGGTCAGCACTTTCTTCGATGCGCGCGCGGTATCCATGTTCAGCAACGTGACCGCGGCCGCGTCCTGAAGTTCCGAGGTCATTTATTCTGACGGAAGGAACTTTCAGGATTAGTCTGGCACGTATGCTCAGGTGTTAGAAAGAGAAAGAAAAGAAAGCTTCGGGCCGCTTAAGCAGCGGCCCGTAGTTCGAACAGCAGCGTGCTTAAACGACGCCCTGGTCGATCATCGCCTGGGCAACCTTGAGGAAACCAGCGACGTTCGCACCCACGATCAGGTTGTCTGGCGCACCATACTTGGCGGCAGCATCCCTGGAGTTCTTGTGGATGTTTATCATGATGTTGTGGAGCTTCTCGTCCACTTCCTCGAAGGTCCAGGCCAGCCTCTGGCTGTTCTGGGACATCTCGAGAGCGGAGGTAGCTACACCACCGGCGTTGGCCGCCTTTCCTGGTCCGAAGCTGACCTTGTTCTCTACGAACAGGTCTGCGGCCTCGGGGGTACAAGGCATGTTGGCACCCTCGGACACAGCGATACAGCCGTTGTCGATGAGGACCTTTGCCTCGTTGCCGTCGAGCTCGTTCTGGGTTGCGGATGGCAGGGCCACGTCGCACTTGATCTCCCATGGGCGCTTGCCTGGGTAGTAGTCGCAGCCATACTTCTCTGCATACTCGGAGATCCTTCCCCTCTTGACGTTCTTGAGCTCCATGACGTACTCCCACTTCTCACCAACAACACCATCTGGGTCGTAGATGAATCCACCAGAGTCGGAAAGGGTAACGACCTTTCCACCGAGCTGGTTGACCTTCTGGGTCGCGAACTGGGCAACGTTTCCGGAGCCAGAGACAGCAACGGTCTTGCCGTTGAAGTCAGTTCCGCGAACCTTGAGCATCTCCTCGGCGAAGTAAACGGCACCGTAGCCAGTGGCCTCGGGCCTGACCAGTGAACCACCCCAGTTGAGGCCCTTACCGGTAAGGACGCCCTCGAACCTGTTGGTGATCTTCTTGTACTGGCCGAACATGTAGCCGATCTCACGGCCGCCAACACCGATGTCGCCTGCTGGGACGTCGGTATCTGCGCCGATGTGCCTGTACAGCTCGCCCATGAAGCTCTGACAGAACCTCATGACCTCGTTGTCGGACTTGCCCTTGGGGTCAAAGTCAGAACCGCCCTTGCCGCCACCGATTGGTGTGCCGGTCAGGGAGTTCTTGAAGATCTGCTCGAATCCAAGGAACTTGATGATACCGAGGTAGACTGATGGATGGAACCTCAGTCCGCCCTTGTATGGCCCAAGTGCGCTATTGAACTCGATCCTGAAACCGCGGTTGACCTGGACTCCGCCATTGTCGTCAACCCATGGGACCCTGAACATTATCTGTCTCTCAGGCTCCACGATTCTCTCTATTACCTTATGCTTTGCAAACTCGGGGTGCTTCTCGACCACAGGTGCAAGGGAATCCAAAACTTCCTTGACTGCCTGGTGGAACTCCTTCTCCCCGGGGTTGCGCTGCAGAACTTGATCGTATATCTGGTCGGTCAAACTCATAAGGACAACACTCCATTGTATTGTGACCGTCTCCCCCCCAAATAACCGGTCTGGCCATGGAGTATGACGGTGTAGCCGGCGAAACTTGCTGTCAATTTATAAGCCTTTTTATCGTCCAAACTTTGTACAGTATGTAGGATTCGGTCTTCAAAGTGAGAAAAGAGCACCTAGCCAGACATAGAAATGAATTTCATTCCATTGCTACAATAATATGGCAAGTTACGCTGTTGAGCAATCGCCGTAAGTCCATTGAATAGGACGAATTCTGGCTTGAACGCGCCTTGAAAGCACCTTAGCTGAAGGACTGGCGGACCTTTTCCACGATCTCGGCCGCTTTCCCAACATATTTGGCTGGGTCCATGGCATCGTCCAGCTCCTCGGAAGTGAGGTGCTGTTTAATGGTCGGGTCCTCGGCAAGGACATCCTTGAGGTGCCTGTCGGTCTCGTATGCTGTCATGGAGGCCTGGCGGACAAGTTCGTGACCTTCTTGCCTTCCCATGACGCCCTTTTGGACCAAGACCATGATGACGCTCTCGGCTAAAGGCATCCCACGGGAGTTCTCCAGATTCTTCATCATCCTCTCCCTGTCCACAGTAAGGTTTGCGAACACTCCGTTCATCTTGTTGACACAGTCGTCCACAAGGACGAACATGTGTGGGATGATGAAGCGCTCTGCAGATGAATTGGCAAGGTCCCTCTCATGCCACTGGATAGCGTTCTCCCAGGATGGGATGACGAACCCGCGGGCTACGCGCGCAAGCCCAGAGACGTTCTCGGATGTGATGGGGTTCTTCTTGTTGGCCATTGTAGAGGAACCCACCTGCTTGGACCTGTCGAAGGCCTCGGACGCCTCTGCGAGATCAGAGCGCTGGAGGTTCCGAACCTCCGTTGCGAACTTCTCCATTGACGTTGCCACATTGGCAAGGAACGAGGTGAGCTCGATGTGCCTGTCGCGCTGCACTATCTGTGTCGCTGCAAGCTCGATGCCGAGGCCAAGGTCGTTCATCACAGCGGCCTGGATGTCGAAGGCGTTCTCGCCAAGGGCTGCCATGGAACCTACAGCTCCTGACATCTTGCCGACGGAAAGCCTGGGCTCCATCTCGTCAAGCCTGAGAATGTGTCGCTCCACTTCCATTGCGAACACTGCTATCTTGAGGCCAAAGGTCATGGGCACAGCATACTGGCCATGGGTCCTACCGGTCATGACAGTGTCCTTTTCTCGGACTGCCAGGTCGATGAGCGTGTCACGCAGCTGCACAAGCTGGACGCGAAGGATCTCCAGGGATTCCTTGATCTCCAAAGCGATGGCCGTGTCGATGATATCGTAGGATGTCGCACCATAGTGGATGTAACCACCTGCGTCACCGTCGCACTGCTCCGCGTGGGCCTTGACGATGGCCATGAGGTCGTGCCTGATCTCGGCCTCTATCGCTTTCACACGCTCGAGCTTGACGTGTTCCAGGGTGCCTTTCTTGGTTATCTCGTCTGCAGCTTCCT
>JANQNL010000053.1 GCA_028279585.1 Thermoplasmatota archaeon | reverse complement strand
TCCTGATCGGAGGAGTGGGGGGAGAGCGTCATCGTCTACACTGAAGTTCTCCGGGCTCGCTTCTAATATTGTGATGCCTCAGATGGGGAAGGTTACAGGTGGGAAAATCTTATGGGCAAGAAGAGAGGAGTCATTGTATGGAAATGGAGCTATCGCTCAAGGTTCAATAAGAAATGAGGGCAGTCCGCAACACCCGAAATTGGCTGATCTCCATGGAGGCAACGATCTTCCGTCCAGGTCCAAAGATCGGGACCGATCGATGGTCCCAATGACATCATTGACCATGAGCGGATCGGTCATGCCAGATGGTAGGGTTAGAGGTAGGCTCAAGGCAGGGGGCAAGCTTGGAAAGAGATCTATCGGACCCTTGCCTTTTGCCCAGATACCGTGGATCGGAAAGGTCCCTGTGGGTCTCCAATTTTCCAGCTCGAACCAGAAAGAGGGGGTGCCTAGCGAGGGCATTCCGAAGGGAAGTACCTATCAGGTGGAACCGCTCCATCCCCGGTCGAATGCGGGCCAGGTTTCCAGTCCGGACATTGGGAAGGCTGGTAGTATGAGCGAGGATCTAGTGACCGTTCCAGCTATGGGACCAACAAGGCCTACACCTTCGCATCCGAGCAAGGCTAGTCAAGCTGTTTCGGTTGGCGAGGGTATCGAAAAAAGCAGTGGTTTCGGCTTGTCAATACCACCCCTGAAAGGTGATGGAACTATGAGCCCATTGTTCATCCATTTGAACAAGCTCATAGAAAGGCATGGGTCGATAGATGACCATGCTCGACCCACATTCTGGCAAATTTCACCAACGATCATCGCCCGCCCCATTTCAAGGGTCCCATCGTTCCCAACCTTCAGGGTCACCCCGAGGACGGAAAGCCTTGAACCTGATATCGTTCCGCTTAGAACTCAGCCTGAAGGAATGAATTTCAAACAGGCTACCAGGGTATCGCAAGACGTGCCTGATCCGGTCATTGACGAACCTGAACCTATCAGATACAGCGCATTCCAGAAGGTAGCTAACCCACAGGCTCCACCTTCCAGTATCGGAAGGATGAGCACGGGACCATCACTCTCCAGGTTCCCATCCAAGTTCAGGTCCATCTATCCTCCAATGACCTATAGCTGGAAGGGTCCCACTTCGGTCGAGATCAATGAACCATCAAAACAAGACTATAGAAACTTCCCCCAGGTCCTACCGGTCTTGTCCCACAGAATTACCACCAACATTCCGAACATCATGTTCGAAAGCATGGGAAGCTCAGACTCTATCCCAGGTGTTTCATCACAGCCAATTTCCACAGGTCCAGGACTTGGTCCGATCACTGATGATCGACAAGATCCAGTGCTGCCAGTAACCAAAGTTCGTCCGGACCTTAGCTCGGATCCTATCGTTCCAAGGCCGACCTTGGATGCTCTCAGGCCACATCCATCGGCCATCACAAATGGTCAAGTGGTCACGGTCCTGGATAGACCTGTGGTCAACGATCATAAACAGCCGCCCGTCAGCAGCTCTCTAACTGGTATTTCGGAGAAGCTCAAGGACCTGGACCTGCGGATCTCCATTCTAGAAGACCCCCTCACCATAGTTGAGAAATGGTGTCGTGGAACAACAGAGGAACTAATGCTCAAGAGTATCATTTGAGGTGAGAAAATGCTATGGCTCGTAAGTTTGATGGAAACGAAAAAGGAAGACACATCCGATGAACCAGGCCCAGCCGAGGATACGGCCCAAGAGGTGAATGAAGCGTGGAACAGACTTTCTCTTGACATCAATGGCATGGACCTGTCGCTTCCAGACCGTGCCAAGGAGACCATGGATGAGATGGAACAGAAGCTAAAGGAGCTCGAACAGATGGATGCATCCGAGACTGAAGCGAGCATGGTCGATCAGGAGAAGGAGGAGGTGTCCATCTCCATAGACCGGGTCTTGAGCATCCGTTCCAGCGACCGGTCCGATCCACTCTTTTCAACAATGGTTCACATGAACGACCTCCCACGATCCATGCAAGGGGGGAAGAGCACAATTAGGATCGAGTTCTTAGTTCCGGCGTCCGGTCCGGATGCAGCCAGCGGCCTTACTATCATTTCCCGACTCCATAAATGGAGAGAGATTTCCATACCTCTGATGGTCTCGTCGGACACGACACAGATACCTGCGATGTTTCCTATGAGGATCATGGATGTGGAGGTGCTCAGGACGGTGGGTGGCTGCCAAGCTTACCACTGCCAGATGGTCTTACGCAAGGTCCATCATACGACATCCAAAGATGATGAGGAGGCTCCACCAGAGGACCCAGGTCCATTACGAAGGGCCATCGATGTAGCGGGTTACAGGACAGCTTTGGAAGGTGTCAAGCTTCGCTTCGGATTGGGATAATGTTATTATCCCTGTGCATGATGGCCCCTGGATGCCCGGCGATATCTCCATCTCTGTCGAGTCCTACGGTTGCACCATGAACCATGGTGAGGCCGAGTCCATCATGTGGAAGCTTGAGGAGGCAGGCTATAAAGTAGAGGGAGAGTGGAAGAAGGCGGATATCTGCATCATCGTTACATGCGTGGTCATCGAGACCACGGAGAGGAAGATGCTTCGGTTCATCGCAGACCGCTTGATGGCGCAGAAGCCATTGATAGTGTTGGGGTGCCTGGCTTCCCATCCAGGCCTTGAGAAACTGGACCTGCCAGAGGACATTCTGGTCCTTGGGCCTGATCGTTATGATGATATCGTCTCCGAGGTCGGGGCTTTCGTCGAGGAAAAGCTTGGCTCTGACAGGGAAATACCTGCCGAGGTTACAGATCCCATCTGCGAAGAACATCCTGAAGGCAGTGTTCTCAAGAGGCTCGGAAGCGGAGCGATCGGGATACTGCCCATCGCTCAAGGGTGCATTGGTGCATGCTCATATTGTATCACGAAAAAGACACGTGGAGACCTGATAAGCTATGAGCCAGACATGCTCAAGTGTGAGCTAGAGCGGTTGGTCCAGCTAGGTCGACACGAGGTCCAGGTCACCGCCCAGGACACTGCATGTTATGGCAGGGAGAAGGACGATGGCATCCTACTTCCACAACTTATCGAGAAGCTCGTCTCTGTTGATGGAGAGTTCATGATCAGGATCGGAATGATGAGACCTGACACTCTCGCTCATATCATCGACGACCTCATCGAGGTCTACAAGCATGAGAAGGTGTTCAAGTTCCTTCATCTGCCGGTCCAGAGCGGATCGGACGCAGTCCTGGCGGCTATGAACCGCACTTACACAGTGGAGGAGTTCGAGGGGATGGTGACCAAGTTCAGGAAGGCCATTCCAGACCTCACGCTGTCAACAGATGTGATCGTTGGTTATCCCACTGAGAGTGATGCGGACAGGCAGCTGACCATGGACCTGCTCGAGAGGTTGGAGCCTGACGTTCTGAACATAACCAGGTTCTCGGCCAGGCCGCATACTGAGGCTGCCAAGATCAAGCCGAAGTTCCATGGTCGGACGACCAAGGCGTGGTCCAGGGCGATCACAGTTTTACATCGGAAGGCCAGTGAGGAGAAGAACCAGAAGTGGCTCGGCTGGAAGGGGAAGGTCTTTGTGACCGAGAAGGGGAAGGAGGGAACGAGCCTGGCCAGGATGGTCAACTACAAGCAGGTCGTTGTGGAGGGTGAGCATGATTATGGGAAGTGGGTGGAGGTAGAGGTCACGGGAGTGACACATCAGTATCTTGTGTCGAAGCCGATCTAGGCAGGTTCCACATCTACCACGAGCCTCGTCTTTCCTTCTGGATGAATCTTTATCTTCTCCCCTTTCTTTAATTGCATGAACTCTACGATGTCCTTTGGGATCCTGACCATCAGGGAATTTCCTGAGTACGAGATCTTGGAGTCATGCTCCAGACCCCATAGTCCCATCTCTTTTGCGACCTTGTCTATCAGGTCCGACGCTTCCTCTGTGAAGAAGACCTCACCGCAGCCCTTACAGATGTCGGCATCGAACTCGCCAAGGTCGATATCATAGTAACTGTAAGGTGCCTTCTTCTTCACCATATTCGAGTCGCATATTGGGCATTGCATTTTATCACATCCAGTAGAGAGTGATGACGTAGAAATGACATGGCTTTTTGATATAGACGACCTCCTTGTGCTTCAACCTCGATATGATCCTTCCTTTCCTGATGTGCTTGGCACCTTTGTTTATGACCTCCATGGCCTCGGTCCGGGATATGCCTCGCTCTATCATCATTGTCTTGGCATGTGTGGTCGGGTTGAAAGTGCATGTCAATGTTATCACTTCTTTGTAAGTTATAGAACTCACACATATATATGGGTTCGTATGAATAATGTTCACATGGGTAGAAAAGGCGTTTGGTTCGGATGGAAATCCCTTTCCCGAATATCTAAATCCCATGTATCTCATCACTTGTCGATGAAATACAAACGCTCCGACATCTATTGGTTCTCGGGTACAGGCAACTCCCTCCTTGCGGCTAAGATGATCAAGGGTGTGTTCGAGGAGGAGGGTCTGGAGGTGGAACTCCACCAGATGATGCTCACCGATCCAAAGAAGGTCAAAGGAAAGAGCCTCCTGGGACTGGCCTTCCCGGTTGCTGAGCAAGGGACCTACCCGTTCGTGTGGGATTTTATTAAGGCCCTGCCTAGGTCGAAGGGTCGGAAAGTGTTCATGGTGGACACGATGATGATGTTCTCTGGAGGGATAGTCGGTCCGGTGAAGAAGATCCTTGATGCCAAGGGTTACAAGACCGTGGGGGCAAAAGAGCTCAAGATGCCTAATAACCTATACCCAAAAAAGATCGATCCTGGAAAGAACGATCAGACCGTGGTTAAAGCGATGAAGGAGGCGGAGGAGTTCGCACACGCAGTCCTGGATGGCAGCGCAAAGTGGGGGAGGATCCCGGTACTGTCGGATGGGATGGGATACTTTTCACAGGCTGACTGGACATGGAACCTTCTTGGGAAACATTACAAAATGGAGATCAAGAAGAAGGAGTGTATCAAGTGTGGGATCTGTGAGAAGCTCTGTCCGACTGGGAATATCAAGGTGAAGAAGTATCCGGTGATGGGTGACAAGTGCAAGTATTGCATGCGGTGTTACAGTTATTGTCCGAGGGGGGTCTTCCATAAGGAGGGGAAGGGGAGGTATAAAGCAGTAAAAGTAGGGGAGTTGCTGGGGGACCTTTCAGAGAGGAAACAAGAGAAGGAATGAACTCCCTGAGAGGCACGCACGCCCGGATAGGGAAAGGCGGTAGGGCGTGGCTGTGTCTCAATATCTCGGGAACATCAGTCAAGACGAGAGAGATGTTGAGGAGGGTATAAGGCGGTTGGTGTCAAAGAGTTAATGCCGGACTAAGGGGAAGAGCACCGTAGGTGGCGGTGTTGACAAATGTTATTCGATGAAAGAGCACCTTAGTTGGCGTTGCTAACAAACGCAACTAAGTAAGAACCCGGTCAGTTTCTTGATATAGAATAAAATAGCACCGAAACTGCCGGGCGCAAAAGCATCTATGGTATAGCTAGCTCTAGCGATGCTTCAGCGCCCACTCCCACTTCATTTCCATAGCTTACGCTGGATAGTGATTGCTATGGAAAAGGGTGGGAGTGGGAGACAGCGAACCAAGGTTCCCATGGGCGCGAGCACCACAGTACAGCAAAGTACGTC
>JANQNL010000027.1 GCA_028279585.1 Thermoplasmatota archaeon | reverse complement strand
GACCTCGTCGGCCACAAGGTTCCAAGTGTTCGTGAAGTCCCATCCAGAGAAGGTTGCGCTCTTCATGAGGTTGGCTGTTGTGTCCCCGGTGGCAGCTGCGTCCGAGTTGTCGCCGGAGGTGTCTGTATCGAAGTAATTGTTAGAGAAGGTCCCACCGATGTTGTCGCCCAAGAAACCATTGGTGCTGACCATTGTATCCCCAGTTACACCACCACAACTGTAGCAATCGTTGATGCTTGCTGTGGAGTGGTCGTTTATCATCTGGCCCCCAAAGCCTCCGGTCTCTGACGAACCAACAACCTGGGCTGTAGAGTAGGAATCATAGATGTGACCGAGGATCTTACCGAAGAACCCTCCGACCTTGTAGTTGCTCTCGACGCGACCATAGGCAGCGCATCTGTAGCAGTGGACCTCGGTGCCTTGACCTATCACCCCACCTGCACTGAAGCCGTTGCCGTAGATCATCCCTCCACCGATGCTTTCGATGATGAATCCCCACTCGGCCTTACCGACTATTCCACCAACCCGATTGGAGCCGTAGACCACGCCGTAGTTCTCGCACCTGACGAACTTGACACCCCAACCACAGACACCGCCAGCTTCCACCCCAGTTGCCTGAACCTTTGCTGTGTTGAGACAATCTGCAATGATGATGTCACCGCACTCACCGAACAGACCACCAACACGCACCCTTCCGTTCACCGTGCCGTTTACAGAGCAGTTGTTCGCTGTGGTGTTACAGTGACCTGCTATTGCTCCAGTGAAGTCTTGACCGACGATGTTTGCATCCACAAGATGAACATCGAATATGGCTCCGGTCCGATTTATCACACCGAACAGGCCAACATAGTCCTGGGTCGGCCTATTGATCGTTAGGCCTGTAATGGTGTATCCCTGCCCATCGAACTGACCTGTGAAACCCTGTGTCATGTTGCATATCGGGTCGAAGCCCAGTCCACCGTCCAGGTCTATACTGGCACTGGCGTCTATGTCGTTTATCAGCTCGTAGTAGGCGTTGTGGTCGGACGAGACGTTCTGCAGTTGGACCAGGGTGGAGATCTGGAATGGCGAGCCGGAAGATCCATCACCCCCCACGAACGAGGCTGAAGCCACCGGGACCGAAAGGTCGAACGGCAGCTGGCTGGGTATTATGAGCATTAGAGAAACTATGATCAAGATGGGGGTGATAGTACGGGCTCGCATGCTAACGCCATAGAAAACACGAACCACGCTCTAGATTAGTTTTACTGCTTGAATAGGAATAAATGTTCTAAGCGTTCTGTAGTTTGTCCTCATCGACACAGATACAGGCCCGGATGGATGGTAAAGCGATACCTGTGCCCTCCCTACCATCGACCTTGACGAGGATCGGCTCTTCCAGCTGGACATGCTTGACGAACTCCCCTTCCCCGGTCACTGGTAGGCTTTCCAGCCATTCCCAGTCGATGCTTGCATCATCCTTTCCGTAGGGGACGGTCAGGTATGCAAGCCCCAGTGAGGTCACATTGTGGAAGAAATGGGTTCCGTGGGATGGATCCACGCGGAAGTCTTCCAGGGATGCCTCGACTATCGCCATTGCCCCGGAGATCTGGTCCCAGTCCACAGGGATGCCAAGCCAGGGGTCCTGTGTCCCCCACCTCCCGAACCCTATGAGCATGTATGGTCTACCTTCAAGCTCTGTGTTGAACTTGCCTATCTCGTTGGCGATGGCTACGGTCTTGGCACTATCGAACTTGTCAGGTGGGATGAACAGTATGTCCTTGATGTCATCCCGAAGGACATTGCCTAGAGCTTTCTTGGTGAAAACGAACGAGTTCTTTCGCTCCCTCTCCTCATTGATATGGACCTGCTTGTGTTCCCGCAGGGTGACCAGAGGCCGTATCTGGAGGATGTTGAAAACGAGCTTTCCTTTCTTGTCCCTGTTCACCGCAAACTCAAGCTCCACAGGTTTTCCCATACCTTCCTCTCCGATACGGAGGACCTCCTGGATGATATCGCACAGGGGGTAGATACCATAGGATAGGACAGGTCCGAAAGTGAGAAGCTTTGGTCCCGGATGATATGGTCCATCGCGAAGTATGTTATCGTTAGCATCGAAGGTAGAGGCGATGAGGTCTAGGGTACCGTCCTGCTCGGCGTCTGCTACAGGGAGTTTTACCAGAGTCGCCTCTTCCCCGATGCTCAGGTCGAAGGTCTGTTCCGAAAGGTCCAGTGCATAGAAGCTCTCCTGGGAGTTTTGGAATATCTGCTCCACCGTGGAGAAGCCAGGGATGATCTTTGGATGTTTGGGGGAAAAGCCCATGACCCTGCCACCATCGACGACTATCTTTCCAAGGCCAAGGCCGATGTTGCAGATACCGTCCTCGCGCTTGAGGGGTTCTACAGGATAGAAGTTGTGTGACTGGGCAACACCAGAGAACAGAGGATAGAAACGATTGCCGTAGGTGTTACCGACCAGCCTCTGGACCACTACCGCCATTCTTTCCTCCTGGGCAAGGTGGACAGTGCTCTTGATATATTTCCTCGCAGAGGTGGAGAACACGGAGCGATAGACCATGAGAATGGCCTTGGTCAGCTGGTAGAGCCTGACCATTGGATCTGGGTGATTATTAGGCAGGATGAAAGTGTTGTATATACCCGCGAAAGGTTGGTTCTGGGAATCTTCCAGAAGCGATGAGGACCTCACAGCAATGGGGTTGCGCTCCTTGTCCAGATACATCTGTAGTGCTACCCGGAGCTCCTCGTTGAGCTGGATCCCCTTGAACCGCTTGTCAACCTCTTCTTCTGTGATGGTATGCTCGAACAGATCGCCAAGCTCGTTGTCATCGATGAACTTGTTGAACTCACTTGTTGTGATGATGAGACTGTTCGGGATGGTTATCCTGTCGTTCGGGAACTGCTGCTGGAGTTGGGCTCCATGCATAAGAGCACCGAGGAACGCGATTCCTCTACCCTTTCCACCCAGGGAGCCATGCCCATACCTGATGATGTTGTCATCATAGGTCAGGTTGAGCCGTGAGAACTCCATGATGACGCCCTCACGCTTCTCCTTCTCTTCTGCTTCCAGGTTGGATATTAGGAACTTCCGTAGGTCCTCAAGGTCTGCAAAGTCCTCAACGGTCTTTGGACGTAGCCTGTGAACCAAACGGACCTCGCCTCTGGCCATCAGCCAGTTGGAGAAGTGATTGTTCTTGCCATGATAGAGCAAGGACTCTGCAGGCACTGTCCTGACGCACTGGAGGAACTCGTCCAGGTCCTCGGCCCCGGTTATCGCTTCTCCATCGGGTGTCCTGAATATGAAGTTGCCAAAGCCCAAAGCGTACTTGAGGAAACCACGAAGATCTGAAAGGAGTGTGTCGGAGTTCTTATCTAGGAACTGTATCTCCAGTTCATCGGCCTTCTTCTTGTTAGCCTTGTGGGAGGACTGGATGAGGACCGGTATCTTCTCATCCAACGTCTCAATAAACTGGAAGCCAGCATCGTCAATGATGTGACCGTCCTTTGGGAACCTGATATCGGATATGACCCCCATGATGTGGTCATCGTAGGTGTTTGCAAGGTCCACGGATTCTTCGTATGTCTCTGCCAAAAGGATCTTGGGTCTTGCCCTTCTTCGAAGTAGCTTCTCGTGCTCGTTCAAGCTCTGGGCGATGAGGTTCTTCGTCTGCTTCATCATCTCCCTGTAGATGAGGGGCAGGAACATCGAGTAGTACCGGATGGAGTTCTCTATCACTAGAACTACACGTACAAGACCGGAGTCCGTGTCCGCAGGAGCATTGACCATGTCCTCAACATACTTGGTGATAGCAAGGAAGATGGATGAGTCCCCATTGTAGAAGAATACCTTGTCCACTCCCCCACGAAGAGCTGGAGGTGCATACTTCTGAATGTCCGTCGCATCCGTGACCATGAGGATCACAGGGATGCCAGGCTGGACGATCTTGGCCTTCCTGCCGAACTCGTAGACGTCCATGTCTCCAAGGGTTGACATTGTCATGACAAGGTCGTACCGGACAGAGCGCAGCTCGTCCAGGGCCTCCTCGCCAGTGGAGACGCGGATAACGCGCGGGGGTGAGGACAGACCCAAGTCCCGATACTCTCCAAATATCTGCTGGGCGAGTCCGCCGTCCTCTTCCCAGATGAACGCATCGTATAGGGAGGAGACTAGAAGAATGTCCCGGATCTGGAAGCGCATCAGGTTATGGTAACCGTGACGCTGCAGTTCCTCGTGGTCCTCGTGGTCCATGGTCTGAAATCGAGCTGGCATATATCAATGATTGGGTATAGTTGCCTATCATTTCTTTCCCATTACACCTTTGAACCACTTGGGGTCCACCTTCTGGACAAGGATCCCAGCGATGATGAAGGCGAGTCCGACACAGGTTGAGAGGAGTATCTTCTCCCCCACGATGAGTGCGATGAACACCAGTGATAGGAACGGGGAGAGGTAGATGAGGATAGATATCTGGGCGGTGGTCTTGGAAAGCTTCAAGGCCATGAGCCATAGCACGAAGGTCACCCCCATCTCGAAAAGACCCACATAGACCAGTGCAGCCCATCCCTGTGGAGGAGCGATCCGGATATCGGAGAACAGGACGAAAGCAATAGTGATAGGGACCATACCGAAAGCGAAGTTCAGAAAGAGCTTGGCAACCTCGTCCCGCTTATCCTTGAGGTTCAGTGTCCAGAAGGTCGCCCAGATGAACGCAGAGAGCAGGGCAAGGATGACCCCCCAGACGCTGGATAGCTCCAGGGCCCAGGGTTTGCCATGGGTGAAGATGATGATGACGCCGACAAAGCCCATACCTACTGCAGCGAACCCTCTCCATCCGATCTTTTGGCGCAGGAACACGAACGAGATGACCACAAGCACGATGGGCCAGGTGTAATTAAGCGGCTGGGCCTCCTGGGCTGGTAGGAGGGAGTAGGCTCCGAACAGGACCAGGTAGTAGACGAACGGATTGATGAACCCGAGGAGGGCGGAGAGGACATAGTCCTCCCAGGTGTATGACTTGAGAAGCTTCAGTTTGCCTTGGACCACCAGGATGATGAACAGGACGATGACAGAGGTCAGACTGGCAATGAAGAGAAGCTGAATGTGGTCCACGTAGCCCAGTGATATCTTGAAGGCCGAGGCGACCGTGGACCAGATGATCACCGCGATGATGGCGAAGATGTAAGCCTTGGTCTGGTCCTTCACATGGGTGGGAGGGGGCAGGGGGTATATGGGGTTTGTGTGGGGTCAGCGTTTACGGCCATACCATCTGCGCCACATGGTGACCTGGAGTACGGCCATGACAATAAGGAGCATAGAGACGAGGACGATGGGTTCAAATCCGATCGCCGAAGCCCCCTCCTGCTTTATCGTGATCGTGAACTCCCGCTCCGTCCCATTGATACCATCCAATGCCGCCTGCTCCGAGTAGGCGATGAAGGTGATATCCTGGGTATCCTTGTATCCAGGTTCCCTCCAATCAGAAGGAGTAACTATAGTGGCTGTAAGGGTCCTCTCCTCACCAGAATCGATGATGAGGTTGTTCGTCGACAGCATCACAGCCCAACCATCCTCGACGAGCTGCTGGAAGTTGCTTTGGTCGATCTCCACCTTGATAGAATCCTGAATGTTACCATTGTTCCGGACCTTCAGTATCACTTCGACCTGGTCTCCCGGCAAACATGAGTAATCGGTCTGGTCAGATGTGATCATTGGGTCATGGTGTGCATCGCTCCAGTAACCTTGACCGAAAGCACTCATACTCAGAACCGAGATCGCCGTAACCATCACCAAGACCGTCACCAGGGGTGTAAACCTCATCTTCTCACCTCAAGAAAAGACCGAGTGGAGGAGGCCCGCACCCGGAAAAGTTATGCAGTGACAATGTGCAGAGCACATTGATCTCACGTCAAGGGGATCGACATGAGGGTGTATGTCCATGGAGGCGGACATACGAGGACAAAACGCATGAGAGCGTGGGGCCATGTCCTAAGTCGAAACCTTTCCAAGTAATCCCTGAAGGGGCAAAGGTTTATTCTCTATGAAATAAACTTTTGCTGGAAAGTATTTCCAGCTTACTTGGAAAGGTTTCCAGGCAGGTTGTGCAATTCAGGAGGAATGCATGGGTGCAGCCCTCCTCCACTGTGTCTGATGAATAGATTCGGGTGGAGTATATTAATAAAGTGTGGAATCCTCGCTGCAACGTTATTTACCCGTTATGGTTCCTTTTTGACACAACCACCTTGGCCCAACCCTTATATCCACACCCACATATCCACCTCGTATGTCAGAACCCGAGGTAACGGACCAAAGGTTAATAGAAGCTCTAAACGACCCAGGATCCGTGAAGGTCCTGGACCTGCAAGATACAGAGCTCGAAGACCTACCCGCTGAGCTTGCCCAGTGCGTTAACCTCGAGGATCTGGACCTGCGGCTGGGAGAATACGAGACCATCCCAGAGGTCGTGTTCCAGCTCAAGTCCCTGAAGGTGTTCCGTATCGGGTCGGACGATCCATTCTATTCCCCCATCGGCACCATCGAGGAGTTGGACGAGAGGATCGCAGAGCTCACCAACCTCGAGACACTGGACCTCACGAACAACAGGCTCAAGGAGCTACCCGAGGCCATTACCAAGCTGAAGAAACTCAAGGAGCTATCCCTCACCAATAATCAGCTGGAATACTTCCCAGCCCAGGTCCTAGAGATGCCGTGGCTCAAGGAGTTGTACATCGGACTGAACTCGGGTGTCAAGTTCCCAGACGATCTTGACAAGCTCTCGAACCTTGAGGTCCTGTCCTGTCCGAACATGGGGCTCAAGCAGTTACCCATTGCTGTTCCCAAGCTGCAGAACCTGAAGAAGCTTGTGATAACTCGGAACCAGGTCAACGGTTTCCCGATGGAGATACTGCAGGTAGAGGGACTGGAAGAACTCTACATCCAGGCTTGTCAGTTAAAGGACATCCCCTACGAGATCTCCCAGCTGAAGGAACTCAGGGTCCTCAACATCAGCCAGAACGACCTGGAAGGTTGGCCCTCTGGTCTCAAGGACCTTGCAAGCCTAAGATCCCTTGACATGTATGACACCAGAACTGAGGACCTAGGCAAGCTTCCATCCTCCCTCAAGCGTCTCAACCTTGAGAGAAACAAGCTCGTCAACCTCGGGCAACACCTTGGCTCCCTTGTCAACCTCGAGGAGCTCATCCTCAAGGACAATCCACTGGAGTCCCTGCCTGTAGGGATCCAATACCTCACCAAGCTCAAGAAGATCGATGCATGCAGAACAAAGCTTGGGGGTCTACCAATGGGCCTCGAGAACTGTGTCGCGCTTGAGCACATAGACCTCAACGATACCAACGTCGATCGCATCCCCCAGTCCATTGGTGCATTTACCGAACTGAAGCATCTCTACATGCTGCGCACAGACAATGTTCAGTTCCCAAAGGAAATGGAGAGCCTGACAAAGATGAAAGAGCTCAGACTCATCAGGGTTGGCCTGGAGGAGTTCCCCCAGTGGACCAAGGGAATGAATGACCTGGAGTATCTTGTCCTTGCTGGCAACTCCATACCAGAGGTTCCAGAGTGGGTTGGAGAGTTCACAGAGCTGAAGGACCTGGCCCTTGGGGGAAACCCCATAGAGGTGTTGCCTGAGAGCATTGGCAACTTGACGAAGATGTACACGATGAACCTATCCGGCACCAAGATAACGAGCTTGCCAGACAGCATCGTGGACTGCAAAGGGTTGAGGACGTTGACTATTGACAAAGAGGGGATGGACAAGAAAGAGGTGGAGAAGCTGTTGCCGGGTGTTACGGTGTATGACTACTAGGCTGATGGACTCGACGAAAGAGATAGAGGACATCATGCCCATGAGTTCTTGGAAGGGACGAACAAGTCCCGAGGCCAAGAAAGGTCAATTCGTCCCACAACCTTCAGCTTCCAGCCTAGGACGAATTGATATTTCTCCACCAAGGACCTCGGGACTTATTCGTACTTCCCTTCCAAGAACTCACGCATGATGTCCTCTATCCCCGCAAATTGCGCCATCTCCCCATTCCAGCTCTCCAGCTCATCACCGAAGCTCTCCTCGATGTACTTCCGAGCCTGGTCCAGCTGTCTCCTGACGCCATCAGAGTTCGTCCCTGACACGACCGCAGCCAAGCTGACATACTTGCCCTGGGAGATGAAGATCCTGAACTCGCCCATGGTCAGGTCAGAGATACCGTTCCCAGCCATCTTGAACGAATCCTTGACGAACGTCTGCACGGCAGTGAGCATACCAGCTAGGACATCCTCGTCGACGTTCAGGGTCGAGCCCTTGGAGAAGTGAGTGAGCAGGATACCGTACTGACTCATGATGAGGATCTCTTCGATGTTGTAGGTCCGCGTAGGCGCTCCCTTCACATCCAGATACACCGCGGGTGGTAGTGACAGCAGGTCCTGGTTGACCTGGTCCGGAAGCTCGGAGACCCTCTCAAGCTCTTCGATCTTTTCAAGGTCCTCATCACCCCAACCCTCCAGGTCCTCTGGTGGTCCACCGTCAGGGAGCTCCACCTCGGGCCGCCCGACGTCCATGACGTCGTCCGTTCCCTTTGCGGCATCGTATCCCTTGTGGAACGCTGCTTCACGGAAGATGTCCGCACCGGTCATCTCGGCCTCTATAACGTCGCCGGATGCCCCAACTTCTGATGGTGGGAGGTTGTAGATGTCCTCTTCGGGAGCTGCCTGCTTCACGGGCTTGAAGGTCGGTTGCTGTTTTGCTGGTCCTGTAGAGACTGCAGCAGCAGGTTTCTTCTCCGCAGCTGGTTTCGCAGCTGGTGCAGGAGCAGGCTCCTCCTTTGCAGCCTTCCTACGAGTTACCATGACAAGAACTAGGACCAGTACAACTAATACAATGAGAACGAACGCGATCATTACGAAGGCTATGGCTAGGGTCGAGCCCTCGATGCCCCCGCCGTCTGATGAGCTGCTTCCACCGACCGGGAAGACCTGGACAAGCATCTCAGCATTGGCCTGCTTCGAACCATAGTCGCCACTGATGACATAGTTGAACGTCCCAGTATCCATGGTGTCCGTTGCATGTAGCCACAGCGTGACCGTCACAGAATCTCCAGCAGGAATTATCAGTTGTGAGATAGGCAGGTCGACCAGAGCTCCAGGTCCGTCAGTTGTGCTTACAGCAAGGGCCACCGTCTCTGTGATGTCCCCTGTGTTCGCCACAGTGAGATTGACCTTGAGAAGTTCGCCAAGCTCTATCTTGATGGACTCTGTCTCAAGCGTCAGTGTCACCTCTCGGATGACCTCGACCTCGACAGATGTGGTGAAGCTGAAGATCGTGGAGCTCGTCCCATCTATGTCCCCCACAGATGGTATAACACACCACTGGTAGGTGGCACCATCCTCCAGATCCGTGGTCATGGTGTATGACTTGGCGGACAGCAGTGAGACCACTGGAGCGATGGCCAGAGGATCTGCGCCTTTGGATACATGAACAGAATACGTCACGGTCTCGGTCCCATCGTAGTCAAGGTTCCACTGGAACGTTGGTTTGAGGGTTGGAACGACCGTGTTGTTGATCGGGATCACTGGTATCGTAGAGGGTATCTTCAGTTCTGCTGTGGGAAGCTCCACCTCGAGGGTTATGGTATCTGACACCTCGATGTAGTTACCAGCCACATCCCCCGCCCTCCACCGGACCTGGTTGGACCTGTATGCAGAAAGCTCCAGTGCCACTTTTGCGATCACTGTATTAGTGCCATAACATATGACGGACGTCCAGTTCGAGAACGTCGTTCCTCCATCGGTGGAGTATTGGTATTCGACCGTGGTCGTATCCACACCAGACGTGTTATCATAAAGGGTTACGGACACCTCCACCGATGTGGTGTCCAGAACGGCATCGTTCAGTGGAAGGTAATTTGCGAACTCCACACCAGAGGTGTCGACCTGTAGGTTCAGGGTATCGGACTCTCGGAGCTTGTTCCCTGTATCGTCCTTTGCCCGCCACATAAAGCTCGTGTCACCCTCTGGCAGCTCCAATGACACTGATGCTACCACCGGGGTCGCATCCACTGTCAGACCTGCAGAGGTCCACTCGGTCGAACCACCACCGGTCTCCCAGACAGCGTATTCCACAGAGCTTGCATTGACAAGCCCTCCGCCCTGGTCAGAGATGCTCACAGAGAACTTCACATTGGAACGGGTGAGCCAATCTGTATCGTCAGGGGTCATGTCAGAGAAGACAACGCTCTGTGTGTCCACAGCGAACTCAAAGGTCTCTGACACATCGTTATACCACCCTGCATCTCCAGTGATGTTGATGTAGTGGATGTCCGAGGGATCGTTATCAAAGTCTGTAGTGGAGTTAATGGAGATATCACGGCCAGAACTATCTGTGTCCAGCCAGTAATCGTCATCATCGTCGAACACCACCACGTCGAACTCCTCGCTTGGAGGATACATGTCGGAAGTTCCCTCATAGACCACCCGGATACCACCCCAATGGACGGTCTCCTCTCCCTTCAACCTGGTTCCCTCGGTTATCTGTCCCTTTGATGCAGTAGAGACCACCAGATCGCCATAGTACTCCAGATCCGTCTCCACACGGAACACATCCTCAAGGTCCAGTTGGGCAGAGAAGCCGTTTTCGTCATCGACGTACACCTGGACATCGAGCCAATCGTCAGTTGGGTATGCCCACTCGAAGTTGAGCATGAACTTGAGACTGATGGCGTTTGTCGTAACGTCTGCAGACGAACCTGTGGTGTCGATAAGAAGACTGGTGTCCCCGATCTTTGTGAACTTGTCCTGGGCCTCGTCATAGGTGAGGGTGATGTTCTCTCCACCGTAGTCTACGATCATGCTGATGGTCTCTAAAAGACCAGTATCCATTGGATGGGAGATGTTCAATCTGAACGTGTAAGCGTGATGTTTGGCATAGCAGACCGGTCCATCAGGGATGGTGAGGTTCAGCTCGATAGAGTATGGCAGACCATACTTCCAGTGACCGCCGTTACAACCGTAACCCCCAAACATATGGAGATCGCTGTTGATAGGGTCCAGCACCATAGCGCAACCAAGCCTTCCCGGTGGGACTTCCCCAGCTTTTGGAGCCTTCAACCATTCGTTCGAACTGATATTGTAAACGTAGATATCATTGGCCAGGTTCCAGTTTCCTATGTTCCAACCACCGAATAGGTACAGGTTACCATTACCAGAGGTCATCCATCCATGGGACATCTCTGGGGGTTTGGCCGTTGTGATGGTGGTCCAGACCTTGGATGTAAAGTCATATCGGTATTGCTGATTGGTGATGTAGTTCAATCCATTGCCTGTGTTGTAATATCCACCGCCAAAGACGTAGAACCCACCTCCATTGGGGTCCAGGGCCATTCCCATTGCACGTCTCTTTTCAGGTGATGCGATATCTGCAACGTCCGTGAACACCTGGGTCGTGGGATTGTATTCCCAAAGGTCCGCGTGCGTTGTTGGGAATGTGAAGCCACCATAAACATAGAAATGGCCATTTGCAGGGTTGACAACAGCTCCTGCTCCGCTCCTGTTAAGCGGACGCAAACCAAGTATCGACTTCGGGGCCCACTGAGCTGAATCCTCATCGAAGTACCATAGGTCGGCCATGTACTGGTCTGGGTGATACCACGATTCTCCACCGAACAGATATATCCCACCACCTACGGGATCATATGCCATAGCAGGGTATGATCGATGGGGAGGGT
>JANQNL010000208.1 GCA_028279585.1 Thermoplasmatota archaeon | reverse complement strand
GAGATAAGGATCGCCGCTGCAAACCCAACGATAAGGACCAGCACGGCTAGGACAACGTTGAAACCACCGATACCCAAGACCAAGGGCTCAGTGATCCTATCGTAAAGGTCCGTAACGACCGAGAACTCGGGTCCCATCAAGTGTGCCATTCGTACAAGGGTTTATAAATGTTGGTCTGGAATGGCAGATTATGCACGCTCAAACGTCCCCCATGCTCATTGTCGCTAAGTTCGACCACGGGACCGATATCATGCAGCAGCTTTCGATCCTTGCTCGGGATAACGATCTATCCGCTGGTATCGTGATCTCTGGCATCGGCATGCTTCGAGACTTCCAGCTCGGTTTCTTCGACGGAGAGACCTATCAGAAGCATTCCATCGTTGAGCCTCACGAGCTCGTGTCGATGCAAGGGACCGTGGCCATGGTGGATGATGAGCCGTTCTTCCACATCCATGCATCAGTTGCTGGACAGGACCATGCGTTGAAGGGTGGTCACCTGTTCAGCGGTACCGTCCATGTGACCTGTGAGCTGTCTGTGTTGAAGGTCGAGGACCTATCGATGTATCGTGTCGACAACCCTCTCGGCCTCACGGACCTGGTAATATCTACTAAGTAATGTACAGATATTATGCTCCATCTGTCGATTGTTATTTATCAGACCTCGTTCATGCTACCTTGCCCGGGTGGTTACCGTGCGACCAATGCAGTGGCCTTCATTTATGAGCGTTAGAGCAACAGCTATACTCATCATAGGAGCACTGCTGCTGTGTGTGTTCGGTCAAGTGCTCGCGGTTGATGGCCATTTTGATGTTGTTGAGGGACGTGACTCCAGGATAATCATGGACACGACTATCTTCAACAACACCATGTCCCAGGTCAACTTCACCTTCAATTCAACTGGGGGGTATGCTGTGCCATACTTCACCGTACCCCACGGATGTTCCATCGTCAATACCACACTTGACGTGACGTGGACCCACTATCGACATTGGTTGCCATATCAGCATAGGCTTAACGCTTCTGATATGACGAACGTGAGCTTGTATAATGGGACTGACGCAGATGCTGACCAGCTATCCATCGATAATACGAAGCTGAACCCCGTGGATGCCAAGGACCGTGCCAACTTCACAGGCATCGATAACAACCGGTCCATCGTGTATGATATCACGAACAAGGAGGCGTACGAGGTCTTCTCATTCTGGCTACTGGACCCCGATGTCGTCGAGATGACCTTCCATTGGCGAGGCCAGGACGCAAGTTCGTTTTGGGAGGGGGATATCAATATGTCCTTCTACAACTACACGGACAGCTCCTGGGAGATGATCGCCAAAGGAGGGATGGATATGCTGATGCAGGACACATGGGTCAATGGGACCGTTGTGAACTGTTCACACTTTCTAGGTCCTACCGGTGATGTGGACGTCATGATCGTGGATGACATCTACTACGGTGGAGCGAACCCCTCATCCATGGTCCGGACCAACTACTTCGAGCTCAATGTTACCTACAATGGTACTGCAGACCCTGTCAACGTTTCCGTTGATATCGGGGATGACGGTATCTTCGAGTTCAAGACCCTAGATGCTTTCAGAGGAACGTTGACCTTTAACAATACGCTCGGTCTGAACACCACCATCCAGCAGCTTGTTGATGCATCTTCACCGGGAATGGTGGTCGTGCCGATCAATGTGTCCACCAACTCAACCTGCCACGTCGTTTTAGATGCTCTGCAGGTGACCTACAAGACCAACAGCGCACCGACCCAGGTGTTCACTATAAATGGTATTCAAGTGTTCGAGGACTCCTCAGCTTCATGGGTGAACGTATTGAACGTCTCCGGTCACTTCGACGACCCTGATGGGGATGTGCTTCGCTACAATGTATCCTATGTTGAAGACCCTGGTAATCTGACCATGTGGATAGTACCCGGAGAGCACTGGGTCCAGTGCAATGTCACTGAGAACCATAATGGTGACCACAAGTTCAAGATCGGCGCATATGACGCAGGGGCAGATGGTATTTGGGAGAACGAGGACGATGCCTGGGTCGAGTCGAACCTCATCAACATAGAGGTCTTCCCGGTTAATGATGTTCCAGTCATCCACACCATTGGTGGGATCGTTCCTTCGAACAACTCCGTCGACCTGCGTGGGACATTCGATGCTGTTGAGGACTCAGAGATCTCATTCGGTATCAACGCAACTGACGTGGACCACTCATCTCTGTCCTTGTTCCTACATGATGAACCTGACGGGATGACGCTGGTAGGGACCAACGTCACTTGGACCCCCACCAACGACCAGGTGGGCCTGATCAACTTCACGATCAACGCATCTGACATGGACATTGCCGATGAGCAATGGACGCTTGTCAATGTAACGATGCTTGTTGCGAACTCACCGGACCCACCGAAGCTCACTGTTCCGGAGATACCAAAGGCCTACGAGGACCAGCTCTGGACCTTGACCGTAACGGCATCGGACATAGACCTGAAGAACGGTGATCAGTTAGCGTTCACGACCAACAGGACCGATGGGGTCGGTGACAATGATATCGATGGAATGGAGCTTGATGTCAATGGGACCGAGGCTACACTTTCCTTTACCCCTGGTCAGGAGCATGTGGGTTGGATAAAGATCAATCTCTCGGTCACGGACCGGGATGGGCTCTTCGCGTTCAGGAACATTCCGCTGCAGGTCATCAACACCAACGACGCCCCTGTCGGTATCCTCACATCCCCTGATGACGAGGATGAGTTCACCGAGGGCGACACGGTGCTTCTTCACATGACAGTTATCGATCCTGACCTTGACTACGGTGATACCGTGGCAGTGACCTGGAGGTCCAACGTGTCAGGTATTATCGGTATCGGTGCCAAGGTGAACTGGACGGCCGCAGATGTAGGGCCGCACATGATCAATGTCACCGTGGATGATGATGATGAATCTGTGGAGTACAGCTTCAACATCACAGTGCTGAAGGACGAAGGTGGCGGGCCTGTTGACCCCAACGGTACCGATGGTGGTGACGGCAATGGTACAGATGGTGGAGATGGCAACGGTACGGATGGTAATTCTACTGATGGCACTGATGGGAACGTCACTGATGGTGGTGAGGATGGTGAGGAAAATACCGAGATGTACATCGCGATGGGCGCGATCGGTGCCATTGTGTTGATCCTCATAGTTGTCTTCATCATCATCGCGCTCGTGATGATGCGCGGTAAGAAGGAGGCGGAGGATGTCAAGGACGAGCTGGACCAGGAACGCGAAGCAAAGCAACGAAAGGAGATGGAGGAGAAGTTCGCTGAAAAGAGCGACGATGGACCCCACGAGACGTTCGATGACGTTGATCCCGATGCTGTGCTGCCAGATGTGGCTATGGTGGACGATGGAGAGCTCATGCCAGATGACCTCACGCTTGTAGACGGTTCTCCAGAGCTGTTGGAAGGTTCTCCGGAGTTCGAGGAAACTGAAGAGGAGATGCCAACTGAAGAGGAACCCTCGGCCATGGAAGCAACGCTTGATGAGATCTTCAGCTTCGACGAGGAAGCTCCTGCGGATGCCAAGCCTGCGAAGAAGGAGGCAGTGAAGAAGGAGCCTGTCAAGGATGATGGCGGACTGGATTGGGGTTCGATCTCCGAGGACCTTGATTAAAGATATCTCCACAATCCTTTTCTGGACGATGAACGATTCACCACCATGTCTAGCAAGGTTGTCATTACCCGTTCCGAGCAGAAGAACGACGATACATGGGACCTTTCCCCATTGTTCACCACCGATGAGGAGTGGGAGCAAGCCTTCTCCGCTGTGGAGGGAAGGGCCGAGGACGTTCTCAAGTTCAGCGGTACGTTTGCCGAGGGTCCAGAGAAAGTTGCTGATGCCATCCATTGGCTTGATGACTTCGAGCGGGAGTTCGCCAAGGTCGGGACCTACGCCCACCTCAAGCACGACGAGGACCTTGCAGATCCAACCTACCAGAGGTTCAACGACAGGGTCGGAAACCTCGGTGCCAGGTTCGGGATGATGAGTGCGTTCATGATGCCTGAGATCACCTCTCTTCCTCTGGAGACGCTCGAGGAATATGCAGCGCACGAGAGCCTCCTGTTCGCTAAGATGTACATGGCCGAGATGATCAGGTTGAGGTCGAGGGTGCTCTCCGAACCCGAGGAAAAGCTCATGGCCATGGCCTCCGAGGCGCTTGCATCATCTGCTAAAACCTTTGGTCTTCTCAATGACACGGACATGTCCTTTCCAAACATCAACGATCACGACGGTGAAGAGGTCGAGCTATCACACAGCCGGTTCGTTCCCCTGCAGATGGGCCCGAAAAGGGAGGTCCGCGAGGATGTGTTCGGCAAGTACTACGAGACCTACAAGCAGTTCGCCAACACCTATGCCTCAACCGTTACTGGCAATGCCAAGACCAATATCTTCGAGGCCAGGGCTCGCAAGTATAGCTCTGCAAGGGAGGCAGCTCTGGATGGTGACCGGGTACCGGTTGCCGTTTATGACAACCTCATCAATGCTATCCATGAGAACATGCCTCTGATGCACCGGTATGTTGGTATCCGGAAGAAGACCCTCGGAGTGGATGAGCTCCACTTCTGGGACGTCTATGCCCACCTTGTTCCAGACCACGAGTGGGACATCGAGTACTCCGAGGCCATGCAGATGGTACTGGATGCCCTAGGCCCCCTGGGGGATGAGTACCTCGAGCCCATGAAGAAAGGGCTGGAGTCCAGGTGGATCGATGTATACGAGAACAAAGGGAAGCGGTCTGGAGCATACTCATCCGGTTGCTATGACTCACCACCGTACATTCTGCTAAATTATCATCCTAACATCGACTGGGTGTTCACCCTAGCCCACGAGCTTGGCCATTCGATGCACTCCTACTTCTCCAGGAAGAACCAACCTCACATCGATGCTGGATACTCCATCTTCGTTGCAGAGGTGGCGTCCACAGTGAACGAAGCGCTGATGAACAAGTACCTCCTCGACAGGACCACCGATCCCAAGGCAAGGAAGTATCTCGTCAACCATTACCTCGAGTCGTTCAAGGGAACGCTGTTCCGCCAAACGATGTTCGCCCAGTTCGAACGTGACATGTATGCAAAGCTCGAAAACGACGAGCCACTGGCAGCCGAGGACCTGTCGAAGATGTATGGCGACCTGAACACAGCTTATTTCGGTCCAGAGATGGTAGTGGATGAGGGAATAAGCCTTGAATGGGCGCGTATCCCCCATTTCTATTATGATTTCTATGTATACAAGTACGCTACGTCCATGTGTGCCTCCCTTGCCATCGCCGCTGCGATCATGGAAGGAAAGGAAGGAGCCTTGGACAAGTACATGGCATTCCTCAAGGCTGGTGGGTCCGACTATCCTATGGAAGTCCTCAAGCGCGCAGGCGTGGATCTGTCCACTCCAGAGCCTATCCACGCAGCTATGAAAGTGTTCGAGGGTTTGCTGGACCAGATGGAGGACCTTATGGTCGAATAAGTATGCGCATGCAGTCTATCTGGTCAATAGACCACTGATACCTTAGTCGGCAATTCGCCATGATTATATACTCTGGGCCCCCTGCCACATTCCAAATTCATGGAGGCGGTCATTTGTCTTGCACCCCTAATTTGAAACCTTCTTTGAGAATCCTATTTGTTATTGCTGCAGCATTGGTCTTGATAGCACCTTTCGTCCCATCCCTTGGTGCCCAGGATACTGGCTCAAGGGCGACGACGGTTGTGCTGTCAGACTTTGATGGTGGATCATCCACAGAGATGGTCACGATGAACGCACCTGGAATGGATAACTCGACAACTTTCAGCCTACCTGCTGATTGCTTGGTTGTCGATGCATCGATGGACGTGATCTGGGACAACTACTCCGAGATCTCCATCGTCCAACAGGACTACAATGACAGGAAGAACTGTACCGCCTGGAACGGGACCTCCAGCAGTGTCCTCACAGAGACCATCTCCCAGCTTCAGGAGACGATGTTCAACGAGTCTGACGGATACAAGAAGGTCAGGGCATACGATGGTGCATGGACCAGCTGGTTCAACGACACATACGATGTTTACGAGCTTTATCGCTTCAACGTGACCCTGACAGAATACGATAACATCACTGTACACTGGTCAGGTTTCGATTTCCAGGGTGCGCTCGGAGGGAGTACGAACCTGTATGTTTACAATCACACCTCCTCGGCCTGGGAGAACCAGTTTACAACAACCTATAATCCGAGCACATTGGAAGCGAATGCTTCGATAGAGCTTGGAGCTGCAACGGACCAGCTCGGTTCGAGCAACCAGATCTACGTTCTGGTCCACGCTCCTCTCTTTTTAGGATTCAGCATAATGATGACAGACTATGTCAGTCTCAACTTCTCTGTCTCCACTGATGTATCCCCCGAGGATGTCTATGTCGATATCGGTGGGGATGGTTCACAGGAAGTGACACAGGCTGGAACGTTCACGGGAACGACCACCCTTGACAACTCCACTGGGTTCATGGGTGCCATCCAGGCTATAGTCGATGCAGCTGCAACAACAGCTGTCGTGGAGATCGAGGTTGGCACGACCACCGGTGCTGATGTGACCATCGAGAACCTCAATGTGGTCTACAGGACCAATCAGGGCTTGACCCTAACATCGGGACAGATCCCATCAGTTCATGTGATGGAAGATACTCCGTCCGGGTGGACCAGCGTCATCACGAACCTTGCAGACTACTTCACGGACGGAGATGGCGATACGCTACAGTTCTCCATCGTTGACCGGGAAGACCAGACCAACGTTGACGCAACCATCAATGGAACAGGTGTCGACGTCACCATCGCTACAGATTTCTATGGTAGTAGGGAGTTCACAGTCCAGGCAACCGATGGTGGTCTAGACCAGGACTTCATGACAACCGGGGACAACGAGATACTATTGGCCAATGTGACCGTCAACGTCAATCCGACCAACGATGCTCCGATCATCCATGATATATCTGGTGTCATCGTCGGCACCCCCACGAACCTTTCAGGTCTTGTGGATGCGACCCAGGACCAGGAGCTGATCCTGACCGTTAACTACTCTGACCCTGATGGTGACAGTGGCTCTTTCTCTGTTGAGGGCGCACCTGCTGGTCTTATCAAGTCCGCTGACAAGATTACCTGGACCCCGGACAACGACCTTGTCGGTTTCCATACGTTCACAGTGAACGTCACCGACCAGAACTCCACCGGTGGGACGATGTATGCGGTCACTGAGGTGGTCGTTGAGGTCATCAACGCTCCGGACGCACCGGTGCTTGCAATACCGAGCATTCCTTATGCATACGAGGACAAGCAGTATAATCTGACGTTCTCGGCAACCGACATTGATGAGAAGTACCACGAATCGCTTATCTTCTCCACAAACAGGACCGCTGGCGCAGACAAGATCGATGGATGGGTCCTCTCCCCCAACGGTTTTGAAGCAGTTCTCGTGTTCACACCGACCCAGGATGATGTTGGTGATGTATTTATGAACGTATCTGTGGAGGACCACACTGGTCTTGTGGATTACGAGCATATCACCATCACAATCCGGAACACCAACGATGCACCGTGGGGAGTGATCAACTCTCCTGATGAGGGCGAAGGGTTCTACGAGGGCGACCTTGTGGAGTTCAATATCACGGTATACGATGACGACACGGTCTTCGATGATCTTGTGCTTGTCACCTGGACCTCTAACGTATCCGGCGAGATTGGAATGGGTGAGTATATGAACACCACCGAGCTCGAGGTTGGTGCTCACGAGATCACTGTTGAGCTCACAGATGGCGAGGAGTCGATCTCATACACCCTGAACATCACTATATCTCCTGCTCAGACCACCGATGGTGGCGATGGGGGAGGAGGGGATGGTGGTGGCGGCGATGGCGGCGACGGTGGTTCTGGAGGTAATGGTAGTGGTAATGGTACCGATGGTGGTGGCGGTGGAGGCGGCGGTGGAGGTGGTACCACTGATGGTGGTGATGGCGGGGAGACCGACAACACCATGATGTATGCAGGAATAGGCATCGCAGCCGCGGTCATTGTCCTGCTTCTCATAGTCGTGGTGATAGTTGTGGTCATCGTCATGGTCACCAAGAAGAAGAAGGAGCCAGAGACCCACCAGGGACCAGCGATCCCACCAGAAGAACCAGCTATGGCCGAGGCGCCTGTGGAAGGAGAGATGGCACCACAGCCTTACCCCGAGCAGTATCCTGGCCAGGAACAGCCAATGGCTGGTGGTATGTATGAGGAGCAGCAGCAGCTTCCGGACGCTCCGATGCAGGCACTCCCACCGGGAGATCCCGCCTATCAGGACCCTGCCATGCAGCCACAGGAGCCTCAGCTAACATACCAGGACCCCATGGCGGTACAGCCAGATCCAGCCATCCAGGAGCCTGCGATCGAGGAACCTGTGCTCCCTGATGACCCTGCGATGCAGCAGCCTGACCCTACGGTACCCCAGACAACTGACGAACCTCCTTTGCAGTAGACTTTAAATGTCGTATCAGCATTCCCCCACCCAGTTAGGTCCTGGGTCCCGGGGGAGGGACCAGTCAGGACGTTCACAGCGTACGAGGCGTTAGTATGGTTTCATACGAGGAGTATCATAAACAGAGCATTGACGACCGTGAGGGCTTTTGGGCAAATGCTGCCGATAAGCTCCACTGGTACAAGAAATGGGACAAGGTCCTGGACGATTCCAACCCACCGTTCTACAAGTGGTTCGTTGGCGGCAAGACCAATATCTGCTACAACGCAGTTGACAGGTGGGCGCTCGGTGGCCACAGGGCCAAGGCAGCCTATATCTTTGAGAGTCCAGAGACCGGTGAGTCAAGGACCATCACCTACTACGAGCTCTACAAAGAGGTCAATAGGTTCTCTGGTGTCCTGAAGAACCTTGGCGTTAACAAGGGTGACCGTGTCATCATCTACATGCCAATGGTCCCAGAGGCCTGCATCGCAGCACTGGCTTGCGCAAGGATAGGAGCTATCCATGGTATCGTCTTCGCAGGATTTTCCATTGAGTCCCTGGCAACCAGGATCGACGACTCACAGGCAAAGGTCGTGCTCTGCGCCGACGGTGGAATGCGCGGTGGAAAGACAGTAGACCTCATAGGTATCGTCCAGAAGGCGCTCGACGAGGCGGAGACCGATGTGGAGTCCGTGGTCATCCTGAACAGGGGTCTTGTTGATTTCGACCTCAAGGATGGAAGGGACTACGATTGGAAGGACACCATGGAGACCAAGGGCGAGACCTACGTGGAGCCAGAGCAGCTGGACTCCACAGACCCATCCTACATCCTGTATACATCTGGAACCACTGGCAAGCCAAAGGGCATAGTCAGGGATACTGGTGGATACATGGTTGCTTTGCATGAGTCCATCCCGACCATCTACGACTGTGGTCCGGACGACATCTACTATGCGACCTCCGATATCGGCTGGGTCGTTGGCCACTCATACATCATCTACGCACAGCTCCTTGCTGGGATAACCTCTGTTATCTATGAGGGAACCCCGCTACATCCTGACCCAGGAATTTGGTTCAGGGTCATGGAGAAGTACGGCGTCACCGTCGTGTTCTCCGCACCAACCGCATTCAGGATCCTCAGGAAGTATGATGAGAAGTACATCAAGGAGAACGATCTCTCCCAGCTCAAGCATATCTTCCTTGCTGGCGAGCCTCTGGACCCACCGACCTACGAGTGGGCCAAGGGCGTTGTCGGCGACAGGATAAACATCATCGACAACTACTGGCAGACCGAGACCGGCTGGCCTATCCTGACCAACCCAACCGGTGTCGAGAAGCTCCCTATCAAGCCTGGTTCCCCCACCAAGGCCGCATGGGGCTGGGACCTGGAGGTCGTCGACGAGAACGCAAACCCAGTTGCTCCGAATACCAAGGGTTACCTTATCGCTCATCCTCCTACTCCACCAGGTGTCATGCTCACCATCTGGGGCGACGATGAGAGGTACAAGGAGACCTACTATGGAGCGTTCAAGGACAAGAACGTCTTCGCAACCGGCGATTACGCCATCATGGACGATGATGGATACTACTTCGTGCTCGGCAGGGCTGACGAGGTCATCAACGTGGCCGGACACAGGCTTGGAACCCGGGAGCTCGAGGAGGTCATCAACGACCACGAGTCCGTTGCCGAGGTCTCATGCATCGGTATCAAGGACGATGTCAAGGGCGAGGTCCCTGTGGCAATGGTCGTTCTTAAGGAAGGCTACACGGCAGACGAGGCGCTCCAGAAGGAGATCGTCGGCAAGATCCGCGAGACCATCGGCGCCATTGCTGCTCCGAAGGAGATCCGGTTCGTCCAGAGGCTTCCAAAGACCAGGTCAGGCAAGGTCATGAGGAGGGTCATCAAGGCGCTCTTCGAGGGACAGGACCTGGGTGATCTTTCTACCATCGAGGATGGTGCCTCGGTGGAAGAGATCAAGAAGGCCATTGAGGGTCTTGGGTTCAACTGAACCTGAGAAGTATCATGGGTCTCGACCTTCGGTCGGGGCCCATCTGGTTTTATTTTTCTACAATGCTAGCTCAGCGAAAATCAAGGTACACACTATGTACTCTACCAAGGTCGATCCCCGGCGCAAAACTATGCCCCATCAGGTTCACAGGCCTCGGATACTCCAAGAACCCAACCTCCCAGAGAGCGGACCTATCGAAGTATCCCGTGTCCGCAATGACCACCGCAGACACCCCCTCATCATCCCGGAGCTTCCGCAGAACCTCTGACATGAACCCACGTGCCTCGTCATGTTCGTCCGGTAGAAGCAGGTTGTCGATCTCGGCCACCGGGAACAGCTCTCCCCCATCACACATCTCTATCCTATGGTAGTTCACAGCTCCCTGGATGCCGAACCTGTCACGAAGGACGAACGTTTTGGCAACCGGCGCATGGTTCAACTGCCACTTGAGCGATTCCTCGTCCCAAACCCTGGCAAGGTCTGCCCTGTCCGAAAGCCCGTTGAGCATGTCCATGATGTCATGGACGTCCGAGGATCTCATGGGCTCAACTGAACCTGAGACTGGATGGTCTGGGATGGGAACCTTCTCGTCCAGGACCTTGTCGTTGATGAAATCCAATTTTGAAGCTTCCGACACGATCTCCGGTCTCAGGATCTTGACCTGATGCTGTACCGTGAGAACGTTCTTCGAGGACGCGTCCCCGGGTAGGCAGGAGTCGATGACCTTCGCAAGCAGGGGGGCGGTCCCTCTCTGGGGCTGGATGAACCCGAGCAGGACGCTGTAGTTGTCCTTGACGTTCCCAGACATCACCTGGTCGATGGCATGCTGGACGAGCCTCCACCCTATTCCCTCACTGCGATAGTCCTTGTGGACCGTCATCAGGGTTCCAAGCAAGCTGTTCGCCTCGGTCTGACCTCGGAATACGATGTGCCTGTTCAGTAAAACTAAGAACCCAACGGGAACATCATCGACGTATGCAGCGTTGATAAGGTTGGGTTCCTGGTCCGGAGCATTGAACGTCCAGTCCAACCAATCCTTATCGTATCGTCTGAAGACAGAGGACTTCTCCACATCGGCAAGCCAACTGTCATAGATCATATCCGCAAGAGGACCGGTATCTCCCTTGAACGGGCGGATAGTATACTCTATGCCCATGGTGTTCGTACAACAGAGGTAAGTGTGTTATAGAAATAGATTGTGTTCTAGGTCGCACTGGGGCGTCATCGCTAGACATGAGGGATGGTCAAGAGTGCGGAAGCTCTCTACGCAAGTTCAGAAACACAAAAAGAGCAGCCGTTGTTCAGAGCCGACAGTCGATGGCATACATGCTCTGATCAACGGTTTTTGTCTGAAAGTTTCTGAACTTGCTTCGTTCACTCGCACCACTTATCGAGGATCGTTTGGGTTTTATCCGGTTCGTACAATCCAGAGAGCTTCACGCCCATGAGCCGTATCTTCTCGTTGTGCCAATGTTTGTGGAACAGGTCGAACGCCAGATCAATGATGTCATCGACGTTCCTGGATGGACGGTTCAGGCTCATTGCGCGCGTGAACGTATTGAAGCCAGAGTCGCGAAGTTTGAGCGTAACGGTCCTGAACCAGTATGGTTCCTCGAGCAGATCCTGATGAACCTTTCTGCATATCCCTTCAAGCACCTTCTCCAGCTCTTCCTCGGCATCCGAGTCCTTGTGGAAAGTGCGCTCGCGACTGATGGACTTGGAACCGCTCCTGGGCCGGACCTCTCGGGGGTCGAGACCTCGGGCGATGTCCTGTGCATACAGGCCATGCTGCCCAAGTCTTTCCTCCAGTATCTTCCGGTCGTAACGAGCAAGGACTCCTATGGTCTCGATGCCAAACTCGTGATACGTGACAACGCTTTTCTTTCCTATTCCAGGGATCTTGGATACCGGCATCGGGTCGAAGAACTCCTTGAGCTTTTCAGGTCTAACAATCGTGATGCCATCCGGTTTGTTGAAATCAGAGGCGATCTTGGCCACTGACTTGGTAGGTCCCACTCCCACAGAGCAGGTCAACTGATGGGCTTCCTTCACGGCATCCTTGACAGAGCGTGCGATCTCCTCTGCTCTATCAAAATCCGCGTGTCCCACCTCGAAGTATGCCTCATCTATACTGACCTTCTCGAACGAAGTAGCGATGCCACGAATGATCTCCATTATCTGCCTTGAGACCTGCACGTAGTACCTGTGGTTCGGCCGGACAAAGATGGCGTGAGGGCAGAGCTTGTATGCCTTCGATATGGGCATGGCAGAGTGTATGCCGAACTTCCTGGCCTCGTAGGAGCATGTGCTCACCACACCTCTACCCATACCTTCCTTCGGGTCCGCTCCTATCACCAGCGGCTTGTCTCGATATTTCGGATGGTCCCTTGACTCGATGGATGCATAGAACGAGTCCATGTCGACATGGAATACCATGCGTGTCGCTAATGGAGCATCCTCGGACATTCGACCCCCGATGGCCCTTATAGCCCCTCTTGGTCCCGCCATTTCTGGATTATCTCTTCATGGTCGAAGGCAAGCTTTGGAAGCTCATCAAGACTGAAGAACCTGAAGTCCGCAGCGTCGTCTCCAGCCACAGGCTCCTGATTCTCATCTTTGAGCTTTACGTGGAATGCAGTGGAAACGGTTTGTCCCCTCGGATCGCGGTCAGGCCTTGAGAACACCCCAACGACCTTGACTATCTCCACATCGAGTCCAGTCTCTTCCTTCATCTCCCTGACCAGGGTATCCTCGATGGTTTCCCCCATGTCCAGAAATCCCCCCGGGAGAGCCCAGTATCCCTGGAAGGGTTCGTTCCCCCGGTTTATGAGAAGTATTCCCTTCTCGGTGTACAAGATACCATCTGCAGTTATGGGTGGCCATGTGCCATACTTGAGGAAGCGCTGGGTGAGCTTAAGCTTTGTCTCATACTCTGTAAGTAGCATCTCCCCCTCGGGTGTCAGGGACAGCTTGTCCCCACCTTCAGAATCGACATGGTACAGAGGTCCACCAACGGTCTCTGCCATAGCGTCCAGCCTGGTGATCAGGTCATCTGAAGATATGTGGAGCCCACTTGCAGCGCCATCGACGGAGCCATGGTCCCAGACTGCTCGCAGCATCCCGACCCCGCGCTCGTTCAGTATAGGTTGGTCTCCCTTGACGAGCCATAGTCTGATCATGGAATCATACATACTATCAGCGCAAAATCCAGCTGGCGCTGTATAGTATTTTCCTATAGAAAAGATAAGAAGAAAAAGAAAGCACGGTCTGAACAGCTTTTTTCTTCGCTGCCCAGACCGTTAGTGTTGTTGTTTCGCCTTTAGTCAAGCGGAGGCTCGTCCTCATCGTCCAGGTCGAAGTCCGCATCATCGTCGATCTCGAGGTCCTCTTCCTCCACAGGATCCTCTGGGGACTCCTCTGGTGGTTCCTCGTCCATCTCGAAGTCAACGTCCTCTTCCCCCTCTTCGGGTGCCTCTGGCTCTGGGACCTCGCCCTCTTCTGGCTCTGGGACGTCCTCAGGGACCTCGTCCTCTGGAGGTGCTGCGTCCTCACCAACCTCGGCCTCTTCCGGTGGTGGAAGTTCCTCTCCATCCTCTGGTGGTGGGAGGTCCTCCTCGCCAGGTCCGACCTGGCCCTCGGCGACCTCGCCGTCCTCTGGTGGTGGAGGTGGGAGCTCGTCCTCGGAAGGCTCGTCTGCGCCCTTCTTCTTCTTACCGCCGACCACGATCGCTATGATCAGAGCGAAGAAGAGGATGACGACGATCACTGCCAGGATGATGACACCAGCAAGGAGGCCGTAGAAGGTGGTGGATGATATCTCACCGTCACCATCAGTGCCATCTCCGCCATCAGTGCCATTTCCGTCAGTGCCATTGCCGTCACCGCCATCGCCACCATCGCCTGGCTCCTCGCCGAGCTTGATGGTGTCGTAGCCGAAGCCTGTTGGTGCCCATCCGACTGCGAGATAGAACGTCTCGACCGTTGGTGGGTCACCGCCATCACCATCACCGCCATCTGTGACAGGTTCTGGTGTTGGGTAGGTGAGCTCGCTTGTGTATGTTGCGCTCCATGCACCGGACTCTGCGTCTATCTCGACCTTCTTCATCATATCGTCAGGGTCTGCCATACCATAGTAGGTGAAGTCAGCTCCATCGATGGATGTTCCGGTATAGATGTAGACGACAGTGACCTCATCGGAACAGGTTCCTTCGAAGTCGTAGGTCGTTGTCATGGTGGTCGTGTCGTCGCCGTTGTCCACGATGGTGGTCTCGACGTCGCACTTGACCCATGCAACCTCTACAGCGCTATCGTAGGTCTCGATGTCCTCGATGTCGTCATCGGTGGTGCCCATGAGCCACCACTCTGGGTCGATGGTCTTGACAGGGTCTCCTGGGTCTTCCTCGACAGCGGACGCGAAGTCGATGTCGTAGTTGCCCCAGTTGTCCCATCCGACACATGCGAACCAGTATGTGATCACTGGTGGGTCATCTCCGTCGGCTCCATCGACAGGATCAGGTGTTGGGAAGGTAAGGTTATACCATGACTCCCAGACCCAGATGCCGTCCACAGGCTCGATCATGACAGACTCTGTAGGCTCGTTCGGATCGGCCATCGGATAGAAGGTGTAATCATCATCATCCATCTGCATTGCAGAGTAGATGACGATGATTATTTCCTCGGATGACAGACCGGACAGCTTGTAGTAGGTGGACATTGTGGTGTCCGTTCCATCGTCGGTCATGTTGAAGATCCTGACTGCTGCGTAGAACTCGATGTCAAGGTCGCCAACAGGCTCCTTATCTGGCTCGAATCCGGTGATCCACCACTCGGGCTCGACAGAGCCGTCGGACATGTTCACAACGATCATATCAGTGCCTGTAAGGCCTGTGGAGTCGGTCACGGTCAGGGTGATGTTGTGGGAACCTACAGAGAGGTTCACATCATCAAGGGTTGCACCGTATCCGAGTTCACCGTCGAGCTCGGACTCCCAGGTGAAGTTCAGTGTGTCTCCCCATGGGATATCAAGGTCTGTGGCTGTTCCTTCGAGTGTGAAGAGGCCTTCGACAACGGTGTATGTCTCGGGTGCTGTGATCTCAACATCCATCGGTGCGTGGTCGACGTTGTTGATGGATATGTTCAGAACAACATAGTCAGAGGAACCGTTGTCATCCTTGACGGTCACGTTCACCATCGCGGTCAAGCCGTCTGCAGGCAGAGGCATGAACGAGAACACACCGGTGGTCATGTTGATGGTCATGTTCTCTGTTGGGTCCGCAATGGAGAAGTTGAGCACATCACCATCGATATCGGTTGCGTTGATGGTGTAGTTGTTCCAATTCTCCTGGGTGACGGTCAGGTCGACCTTCTTCATGGCAGGGACCATCGCATCGACACTGTTGATCACAGGCATGTCGTTGGTCGGCTGCACGCTGACGTTGAACATCCACTGGACGGTCCACTTTCCATCGAACGCCTCTGCGGTCACAGTGGCGTTACCGAACCAGTCTGGATCCGGTGTGAAGGTAAGTGTGGAGTCCGGAGCCAGTGTCATGTTGACCTCTGGCACATCGATGGATGCAGTGTAGGTCAGTGCCTCGACATCTGTGATGAAGGAGGACAGCTGGACGCTGGAGTCGGAGGTATCCTCGTCCATGATGACATCTGGGATGTCGGTCGTAACAGGCTCCTGGTTGATGTAGACGTTGTTGACCTGATACTGATAGACACTCTGGCTGAGATCATCAAGGTAGATGTGCAACATGATGAGCTCCTCTTCGGTATCACTATTGAGGTCATATACTTCCAAAGCGATTATGTGATACATCCATTCGGAGGTCCACTCAAGGGTGCCGTCCTCAAGCTCGAAGTAGTTGATCTTGGTCTCGGGATCGCTGCCTGGATTCGCCTCGAAGTTGAGGAAGTTATCAATACCATCCTGATCCAGATCGATGATGGCTCCACCCTCAGTAGCTGACGTCTGGGTGTGGACTAGTGACCAATCGCTCGTCACATAGAACCTGAGCTCATCATTACCGCTTATGAACTCTCCAAGGATAAGGACAAGCGATTCACCATCATCTGTGAAGTCGTAACCATAGACCTCGATATTGGTATACCTTGGAAGGTACAACTTCTGCAGCTGGACCGGGACCGCTCCAGAGGCATCTATCATGTAGAGCCTGGTTCCAGCCGTGTCCAGTTCAGCAATTGCTAGATCTCCGTTGTCATCAGAGTTCAGGTCAGGGTTCATAACGGTATGTGCGTCATTATCATTGTATTCGTAGATGGTAGTGAAGGTCGTTGGGACGTTATTGAACAACGTAGTATTGTAGAACCACCATCCATCGAAGTTGATGGTCGCATAGAGCCATGTGTCGTTGTTCCCATCTGAGTTCACATCGATGTTCTGGACATTGTAGGTCAAGGTATCATAGTCATGCAGGTCATGGACGTGGGCGACTCTCCATGGGTTCGACATCAGGAAGGTGATATTACCATGGATGTCGGTCTCGGCTGTATCATACCATGATGCGTCGTAATAGTAGTCGAACCACCCGTCCTCATCCAGGTCGGCCTCTTCGAACACGATCTTGTGCTGGGCTGTGCCGTAGATCCTTGCAGACCTGTGGGCAAGGGTTCCAGCTACACAATCATAGAGGTAGATCTGTTCGTAGTCGTTAGTGTCCACAGGATCGTCGTACCTCCACCTGATGAACAGGTTGGTAGGCCCGTCGTTCGGCCCTGGTGGTGGAGCAGCAGATGGTAACCAAGACTGTTCATACCACTTATAAGACACCTGACCACTTCCACCTGATCCATAGTCGAAGTCCTGGGTCTGCAAGTGCATTGTGAACGCGGCCAGTAAATATATCTTAACCCGGTATATCGTCGTTGGACCAGTTGTATCATACTCAACGCGATATAGGTCGCCAACGCCATCTCCGGTCACATCTACGACTTTATCCTCATACCAGAGATTGTTCTTTGGTGTCGTCTGATTGTACTGCATGGCCAAGGTTCCACCCTTGTATAGACGATAGTGCCTCGTGTCAGATGTAGCTGATGAGTTTGCAACGAACAGGTCGTCGATATCATCACCATCACAGTCCCTAACCCAGAAGTTAGCGAACTGTTCATAGTCGACAGACAGATCGACGGTGCCTGTTGCACCATCATAAACAAGGACCCTTTGTGGACCCCCGTTATTAACAATGAAGATGATGTCCAGGACACCATCATTGTCGACATCTCCATACTGCTGACCCTCGATGATCTCACTCCATAATTGGGTGGACCACTCTTCTGACCATATCGATGCGGAATAAACCCACATCCTATCAGAAGCTGGACCAGGTCGTGACCAGACAACGAGCTCCATGAACCCATCCATATCCAGATCGATGACGTTTAGTTCCATGAGCGCCTGGCTCAAGTAATTGCTCGTGTTCAGGACAACAGTGTTGTTGGCTACTGTAATCACATATAGATGAGCGATCACCGGGACCCATGAGCCTCTGATGGTGACCTCCCGAAGTCCATCACCATCTAGATCCCACTGGTTATCCCAGGTACCGAACCGCCACCTCATTGGAGAGGTCCAGGTGCTGGTATATGTAGAGTTGTCGTAGAAATACAACCTCAAGTTCTGGTTGGCCAGGTTGTCAGTATAACCGAGAATGAAGGATGGTCCAATGACATCCCACTCAAGGCTACCTGTTCTCCATCCACTGTCGAACTCCCATGCGAGAGTGCTTGTAGAGAACACTTCAACCTTCTCATCTGTTGCCAGATCGGATTCCTCTACCACGAACTCTGGATATGCATCCCCATCGACGTAGTATGGGGTGATATCGGTAACTGCATCCGTGATCTCCTCGTAGGCAAGGGTCGCACCAGTGTTCAGATCGATAAGGATCAGAACATCCGTGGCATTATAATCCTCTGCCCATACCCAAAAATCTTCATACCCATCGTTGTTCAGGTCGAGGATACCACTGTCATGGACGGTGTCCAGGTAGAAATATGATGATATCGAATGCTCGATCATGAACGGTGATGGGTTGCCCCATCGCGCTTCTTCGGTCTCTTCAGGATAGCCAACGACCATCGAGAAGGACATTATCAGAAGTACTGCTGTGATAGCTAACACTAAAACTTGTTTGTTAAACACATCACTCACTCCTAGCTAGAGAGTAAGCACAGCTAGAAGATGGGTGTATATAAGATTTTGGCCATTTTACGGGGTCGAAATGGCGTTTTGATGTGGAAATCTGATTTTCAGGGCCTCACAGAGGCCCTGAAAATAATTATAATAAAATAATATAAGAAAAGAAAAAGGCCTATCGAGGTCGCAGTGACCCCGATAGGTCCGTTGTTTTGTTCCGCGTTCAATCCAGCGGAGGTTCGTCCTCGTCATCGAGGTCGAAGTCAGCATCTTCGTCGAGGTCGAGGTCATCCTCGATGTCCTCTGGAGGTGCTTCTGGCTCTTCATCAAGGTCGAAGTCCTCGTCTCCTTCAGCCTCCTCTTCGGCAGGCTCGAGAAGATCGTCGCCCTCTTCCTCTGGCAGTTCCTCCATTGGCTCTTCCTCTTCTGGAGGTGCTGCCTCCTCACCAGGCTCAGCGTCTTCTGGCTCTGGAAGTTCCTCACCATCC
>JANQNL010000124.1 GCA_028279585.1 Thermoplasmatota archaeon | reverse complement strand
CAGGCATCCAATGGATGGGTGGAGTTCGACCTATCATCCATACCAGGTGGTTCAACTATCAACTCAGCGACGTTGAACATGTACATCGGGTATGCTGGTGGCTCAAAGGACATCGGTGTCTTTGCGGTCACTGACAGCTGGACTGAGAATGGTATCACTCACAACAACCAGCCCGACGTTCACCCCACACCGTTCGCCCATAAGGCCGTAACGAACTCCAACGACAACAGGTACCATGACATCGATGTGACGAACCTCGTGCAGCAGTGGGTTGGAACAACTCCAGCAGACGTTGCTATCGACGTCGGCGGTGGTGGCAATGACTGGCAGCATTCCGGAAGCTTCTCCGGGACCACTACCACATCCGACCTCACCACAGCGTTCAACAACGCACTCCAGACCATGCCTGTGGATGATACCAACAACTACGGCACCCAGTTCGTCTACGTGCCGATAACCATCAGCTCATCCAACCCTGGAGCTGTGGAGATCAGGAACCTGGACATCAAGTACGATTTCACACAGGACATCGACATGAACCCCTACAACGCTGGACTGGCCAAGACCCTTGACAACAAGGTCCCATCCAAGCCGACCACCGGGGACTGCTCGATACCAATAAACATCACAAGCGAGACTCCAGGAACCCTTACGCTCAAGAGCCTCAACGTGGACTATGAACAGCCCAACTACGAGCCAACCATGACCGCTATCCCGGACTTCTCTCTTGACGAGGATACAAGTGACAACCACCTCATCGACCTGTCGCAGTATGCCACAGACCTCATCGACCAGCCAGCTGACATGTTCTACATGCTCCAGTCCAACACACAGAACAAGTATGTTGACATGGAGGTCGTGGATAACCACTACCTGTCAGTTGACGCATCCGTCACACCCAACTGGAACGGTGAAGCGAAGGTCCAGGTGTCAGTCACAGACACAGGAGGAAAGTTCGACTTCTCCAACTTCTTCAACATCACCATCAACCCTGTCAACGATGAGCCTACCACAGGGGATTCCATGGGAGACGTCATCATTGACGAGGGGACCTCAGCCGAGATATTGGTGCTACCAACAGATGTATCGGAGTCCAGCTATTTCGAGGACATCGATTCAGAGGAGTTCCATTACTGGGTCGAGGTCGATCCTTCCGGAACCTACACAGGCGAAAAGCTCACCGCGAGCATGATAGAGGATGATGATAATTGGATAGTCAAGCTCAAGGCATCTGGCGATTGGAACACCGATGATGGTACACCAGTCCCGATCCGTGTCTACTGTGATGACGATGACGAGAAGGGTTCTGATGGTGTATACCAGGACTTCGAGGTCCGTGTATATCCTATCAACGACGAGCCGTTCTGGGACCCAATAGAGAACCTCGAGATAGACGAGGACTCGGACGAGACCCTGTGGGTCGACCTTGTGGAATATGTGGACGATATCGATGATGAGATATCCGACATCAAGTTCAAGGTCGTTGGACAGGACCCATCGTCCAAGTACATCTCTATTAACATCAAGGGGACCAAGGCATACGTCACCCCAGCCGCAGATTTCTACGGCGATGTGGAAGTGACCTTCGAAGCTAACGATGGTGACAACAAGACCAACACCAAGGGCTTCATCACTGTCAATGGTGTCAATGACCTTCCGACCATCGCTATAACCTCTCACACAGATGGTGCAGAGATAACAGAGACCGTCACCCTTATGGGTGAGGCCAATGACCCAGAGGACCTCAAGGCCGTGGAGATAAGCATCGATAACGGTGCCTGGGAGACCCTGGACTCTACGTTCTTCTGGACCTACGACATGGACCCCAAGGTGCTTGGCAATGGACAGCACACCATTAAGGTCCGTTCTTATGATGGAATAGAATACTCTGATATCGCCTCGATATCTGTGACCGTAAAGGGTCAGGGAGGTACGGCCGGTAACAACCTACCTATCGTCACCATGATCTCCCCAAGCAAGCTCGAGGGTGCTACCATGTCCGGCAGCGAATACAAGCTCAAGGGCAGGGTCACTGACGAGGATGGGGACAAGATCGAGTGGGTCAAGGTCAAGGTCGGCGATGACGATTGGTCTACGGCCGAGGGCACTTCCAGCTGGGAGTATGTGTTCGATACCACCACCTACGACAATGACGATATTACCATCCAGGTCAAAGCGTATGATGGGACCGACGAATCAGATACGGTGATCCTAAAAGGAAAGATCTCCAACGAGGACGGCGACTACGACGGTCTGCCTGACGGTTGGGAGATGGATAACTTCGGTGACACCACCTCCTACAACGGCGGAGATGATCCTGATGATGATGGTTACTCCAACGAGGACGAGCTCGCAGCAGGGACCGATCCTAACAACGATGCGGACTTCCCCAAATCCGGGACAGAAACACAGGACCCGGGTATGCTCGCGTCATTTGGCATCTACATCGCTATTGCGGTCCTCGCAGTGATCGTTATTGCCATCTTCATTGTGGGAGCTATCGTGCTCCTGCGTGGAAAGAAGGGCGATGATGATGATGAAGAGGATGATGACCTGCCATACATCGAAGCTGAGCCGGAAGCCATCCCTGAAGCTATAGATGAGGCACCGGTCCAGCAGCCACAGCAGCAGCAGGCTTACGTTGCAACGCCGCAGCAGCCCCAGGCGTATCCGCAGCAGCAGGGTGCATATCCAGTGCAGCCAGCCCAGCAGCCCCAGGCTGTAGGCGGATACCCACAGCAGCAGGCAGCACTGCCACCTGCCCAGCAGGGATATCAGCAGCCAGCCCAGCAGCCACAGCAGCAAGGGTATTATCAGCAGTGAACACCAAACCAGAACGTGGTGACAAGAAACCGTTCTAACCGTTACGCTAGCTTAAGCTATCGAAGGTTAGAACGGCCTCTCTTCTGTTCTGGTTTGGTGTTCACTCTTCAGCCGAGTAAACATCAACCGGAAGCAGTAGCTAGCGAGCTATCTCTTCCATAGCCCCAGCTATACCAAACAACAATTATCCCGTCTACTTCTGCTCAAGGTTGACCAGGTAGTTGATCAGCACCTCGCAGATATCCCGCGTCAACGTAGAGCTCCTTGCCACGGATTCTGTAACATTGCTCAAGGCCGCAGCCGTTACGCTGTTGTCTATCTTGATGGCCTTGGCATGTATCTTCTGGCACCGCTCCTCGTACTTCTGGACCTTCCTTATCTGATCGTTGAGCTTGTCAATGTTCTCAGGGTCAGGTGCCTCGAAGGCGATCTGCAAGCTCTGATCAAGAACATTGATGGCTTCGTCATCGATGGTCTCAAGTTCCTTGATGAGCTTCTTCACACCATCGCTTACCTCGATGTCCGGGACATTGCTTGCGATCTTCACAGCGTGGTCGCCCATCCTCTCAAGGATACGGGAAAGCTCAAGGTACTCGACACTACCCTTTGCGGTGGTATCCATCAGCTCAAGCAATGAGTGGTCCTCAGTGACAATGTTGAACTGACGTGCGATGAGCCATGCAAGCTTGTCAAGGTCCGAGTCCCTTGAGATGATGTCCTCTGCCAATGAGGTATCGTTCTCCTTTAGGGCGACCATGACGTTATGATGCATGGATTTGACCATGTAGAGCATCCTCTGGATGGACTGCTTGAACGAAAGGTCTGATGGATTAAGAAGGTCCTTTGTGGTCACAGAGTTCATGGTCTCCTCCACGATCTCTGGACCGATGACCATCCGGGTGAAGTTACGGACGATCTCGCGCAGCTCCGGTGAGAGACGCCTTTCGGACTCCACCTTGATGATATCGTAACCCATGATGTAGGCGCCAATGAGCTTTCGCAAAAGGGTATCGAGAGGTTCCTCCTCACCGATAGTGAAGACCTTTTCCCTGTCCTTACGCCTTCCCTTGACGTTAGGTGTCACGACCAGGTTGCCGTCCTCCTGAACGATGATGCCAACATTATCGTTCTTCTTCAGCCCCTGCTCTACGACCCACTTCTTTGGCAAGGAGACAACGTAAGACGTACCTCCTGTAAGTTGCAATCTGCGTAATTCCATGTAACTCCCCCGAGAGCCAGATGAACGAATTTCCAGATGGTCATCGAATATATATAGTTATTTCAAAAATATAGTCAGAAACGGTAATCTAACAATTTGGTATATAAAAAGCAAGAGGAAGATTTGAGAAAATGTACACACCCGATTAGTGTATCTATACATCCAATGAATTAAAATAGGGCCCATCGTTATTCTGGGAGGCCAACATCTGCTGGAAGTACTATGAAGCTAGTTCCGAACACGAACAGCGCCTACAAGGCGGTCCTCGTCGCTATGATCATCATAGTGTTACTTGGAGTGTTCGTACCATCAGGCACCTGCGACGATCTTCCCGTTCGTGGAGCCACTACAGATCAGGTTGTTGCAAGTGGTGAGGAGCTCGTCTACGAAGGTGGCACAGAGCAGATGAGCAGTAATGTGACAGTGAAGGCTGGGGGCAGTCTGATCATCCGAAATACCGTGCTCGAATACGAGTATAGTACAGATGGTGCATGCTCGATAAAGGCTGAAGCTGGCTCCTCCCTTATCATAGAGGGATCGACCATCACTGGCATGGGCCTTCTGGCCGTCCAGGTGTGGACCGATGATGCTGTCATCAACGGCTCCACGTTCAGCGACTTCTACCTGGGTGCGTTCTTCATCAACTGCACAGCGACGATCACCAACTCCACCTTCAGTTTCATCACCTTCGACCAGATGACGGTCTCCAACTCAAAGGTCACTATTTGTGACTGCAGCTTCGACCAATCCGAGGCCAACGGGATCCATGCGTCGCAGGACTCCGAGGTCCTTATCGAGGGCTGTACGTTCACGAGCCTGCTCTTATCCAACGTCTATGGTCTCGAGGCCTCAAGTATAGAGATAGTGGATTCAGTATTGAAAGGGCCGAACACAGGTGCTTTCATCGTTGATTCCCCCGTGTCGATGGAAGGGACAAAGGTGGAAGCGACCAACGGCGTCTACCAGATGATGAGCTCCACCACCCTGTTCCCACTGGCTGATCACAGGGCAAGTTTCACAGGATGCTCGTTCGAGGGTATCCGCCAGGGCTCTGCCGTGAAGCTTTCTGACATCACCAACATCGAGGTCATCGGGTGCTCGTTCCATAATTTCAACAATGGTCTGGACACGAGCATGGGACTTCCGGGGCTTGTCCTTTCGGATGTGGTCGTGGAGGACTCGGACTTCCTCAACGTCAGTTCAGCCATCTTCCTTTCTGATGCTTCAGGTGAAGTTCGCAATGTGACCATCCACAACAGCACCTACTATGCCACAACGCTTTCGGACTCCTTCTGCACCGTGACCAACCTTACGGTCACAGGCTCCAGTGTCGGTATGTTCGACAGTGGCTCCAATGCAAAGGTCACTTCCTGCATATTCAGCGGTAATGACATTGGGATGTATCTTGGTGTTTCTTCCTCCCAGGTGAGTTCGAACACGTTTAAAGACAACGTCCAGGGTGTGGTCATCTCCCAGGATACCGTTGCTACGCTAAACGATAACATCATCCATGGGAACAGTGACTGGGGCGTTATCCTCTACGATTGGGATATGGATGTCTCCGACAATGATTATGGGGATGGAACAACCGCTAAACCTTACAACACCAATGGACGGACCGTCGTCTATTCTTCCGTCGACGTCTTCGTGGTTGACGCATACTCCATGCCTGTCGGTATGGCCAACCTTTCTGTGACTTCCGACCAGATGGACACACCGATCATCAGGAACACATCCGTCTCTGGTGACCCTGTGAGCCTGAACCTGATAAATTACGATATCAACAATGCTGGGTCGATGCAGGTCCATACCTACGAGATAGTAGCAAAGGGATGGAACTCCGAGACCACATACGTTCTGACCCCTGCAGCCCCCACGATGGTCACTATGACCCTGCGGCTTCCGAACGCACGACTCGACCTGTCCTCGGCAACCGTGGTCGGTGAACTGGACACTGATGGAGGAGAACTGACCGTGACCGTGGACATAGTCAATGACGGGGATGTTGATATGACAGACCTTACGGTCTATGTCACCATCGGAGGAGCCATCATCGGTTCGGAGAGGATCTCGACCCTGGGTGCGCGACAGACCCAGACCTTGGTGATCGAATGCACCTCTGGTGGTGTTCCAGATATCCTGGTTGACAACGGGACCGTGGAGGTCAAGGTCCAGATAAAGACCGACGAGGACCAGGAGTACTCCCTGATGACCGACCGGTATGTCAACGACAATGCGATGACCGTGAAGGTTCCTGTGGAGGTCAAGGAGGAAGGGACCTACATCAACAAGCCGGCCAGGGCAAGGTTGGCCATGGTCTTCATTGGTATCGGGTTCGCACTCATCATCCTGGTGTTCATCTTCTCAAGGCTTCTTGTCAAGCGCATGAACATGATAGAAGCAGCGAAGAAGGAACAGAAGCCAGAGAAGTTCATCGTCAAAGAAGAAGATGATCTGGATGAGGAGGAAGGACCTTCCAAGATCCAATCGAGCCGCAAGGGCTCTCGGACCTCTCGGGAAGTATCCCTCAAGGAGAAGGGTGGAAAGGGAAAGAAGGGCGGTAAGGAAGCCGGAAAGAAGGTCGGCAAGAAAAAGGGCAAGAAGAATGGGAAGCGAAAACCCAAGCCCCTGTCCTAACACTTTTGGAAATATGAGACCGACACTCATTTTGTAAAGAAGTCCCATTCTATCATCCTCATTCTTCACTAATCCTTATGATACACTTGCACATACATCATGGTCGATCGAAAAGAAGGTTCACTTCGCAAGCTCTGAAAAATGAAGAGAGCGGTCGATAATCAAAATGACATCCGATCTTCATTTTATTTGATCATCGATTCTATCCAGTAGTTTTCAGAGCTTGCTTCGTTCACCCTACCATAACATTTATTATGACCAACATCCTGGCAGATGTATGCGCACTTCGGGATGGCACCAGTGTATACGCTGGATAACAAGAAGCCAAGCCATCCTTTTTGCATTCCTCCTTCTTTCGCTTCTGATCCTACCGTTCATACCAATTCCAGTGTCAGCTGGCCCACCTCAACTGGTGGTGATAAGCTCACCTTGGACGGTGTCGTCTGACGAGTGGTACTACAACGACACGATAGACCTTCGGGCAGACCTGACCATCGATGGTGCCACCCTGTATCTGGTCAACACGACCCTTCTGGTCAACTGTTCCTCGGACGGTCACAGGTCCATAACCATCAACAACGGTGGGGAACTGAACGTGGCCACGTACGGAGGTATCATCACTAAAGCCTCTCACGTGGTCGGTTACCAGGGTAACACTCCAGACATCAGCATCAATGATGGCAGCCTTATTTCTGACCATGGCGACATCGAGTCGAACGTCTTCGAGTTCTACTACGGGACGCTGGCTGTGAACGATGCGGACATCACGGCCGAGAGCTCGTTCACAGCAGCACATGCAGCTTCCATCGACCTGAGCGACTGCAACATCGACGTCAATGGCCCAATGGACCTGCTCAACTGCTCTGGAACGGACATCGATCGCTGTGACATCACTCCAACTGGCGGCATCGAGATGACCGACTGCGGAGCAAGCTCCATCACGAACACCGACATCTCGCAGTTCCTGGACCACGGTCTCTACTCCCCATGGGGTGTGGATGACCTCTACCTCTACTACACTACCTTCACAGGTCCGTCGACCTATGATTGCATCCAGATAAAGAACTCCGACAGATTGGTCTTCGACCAGGTCACCATCGATGGGGGAAGGAACGGAACAAGGTTCCTCAATGTCCAGGATGCGATGATATCCAATATCGATATCACCAATTCCAGAACTGGAATGGTCCTTTCGGCATCAGATGATAACTTCTTCGACACCATCACCATAGCCAACTGCATGTTCTGGGGTATCGAAAGCCAGTACTGCCACAGGACAAATTATACAGATATCACGATCTCCTCAACTGCCCAGGGTATCTGGACGTCCTCTGACAGATACATGGTCTTCGACGATATCGTCGTCAGTGGTGCTACACTGGACGGCTTCAAGGCCAACCTCATCCGTGACAGTGTTCTGAAGGAGTCGACATTGACCGGTAACATTGGATTGGACCTATATTATGGCGATGACCTCGATCTCATCAATGTCACGACCCAGGGAAGCACTGGGATCTATGCTGTTGGGACCAGTGACCTCTATGCCAAGAACCTGGACCTTTCTTCTACAACTGGATACTCATGTCAGTTGGAATCCCTTGTTGGTGCCTACTTCGACGGAGTGGAGACAGGAGGGGCCACGGTCGATGTGAAGATGGACTCTGCAAATCTCACGGTCGTAGATGCCTACTCCCAGGCTGGGACTTACAAAGTGGAGGTTGATTCAGGCTCCAGGTACCGACACATCAGCGGTCACCCCATCACCACCAGGACCATCTTCGACACGGCTTCTGTGATCGAAGAGGGATGGCAGGTCACGGTCAACGACATCTCATATGTGGGCAGTCAGGCTACAGCTGGAACAGAACTCATCGTTATGGACTCCCTCGGGAAAACACAAATGACCATACCTGTGCCTGATGTGCCTTACAAGGTCGATTGTGTTACTACCTCTCACATCCTGAACGGGACGAAGATGAAGGAGTTCGACCACAACCCGGTCCATGTCATTGCTTATCAGCCCACAGAGTCCAGGTATGATGTGGCAAGCTTCGACCTTGAAGCGGACAATTCCACAAGCCTGTCCCTTGATGGCCGGGACACCATCGCCAGCTCTCTCCAGACCGAGCCTATTGTGCCTATCGAGGATGTTGAGGGAGTTATAGATGCCATCATTCTCAACGCAGGGACGCTGGACATGGGGGAGATCGAGGTAAAGGTGACCTCGGGTGTAAAGGAGCTTCACCAACAGGATGTTGGATCACTTGCAGCCGGTGAGAACGTCTCCATCAAGCTGAACCATCTGTTCAAGACAGGTGTTGAACAGGTCCGGGTGCATTGGACCTATGATGATCCCGTCAGGGGCGAGTACAGCATAACCGGGTCCAAGGCCTTCGACATATTCTCCAACGATAAGCCTTTAGCAAAGCTCGATGTTGACACCATCCTTACCAACACCTACGAGCTGATTACGTTCTCTGCAGCTCGTTCCACAGATAACCAGACCGTAGAATCCTACTGGTTCGATTTCGGTGATGGTGTCAACAGCTCTTGGGTAACTTCCCCCTATATCGCACATCAGTATGAGCTCTCCGGGGAGTATTATGCCAAGGTCAAGGCACGGGATGATTCCGGCGTCGAGAGCGATTGGTCCACCTCTATCCTGATAGAGATAGTGAACTCTGCACCAACATCCAACTTCATAGTATCAGCTGTTCAGGGTTATTACAACACGGTCTTCTACTTCAATGATACATCCACTGATGTGGATGGCAATGTATGGTCATGGAAGTGGGAGTTCGGTGATGGTTCCGTGTCTAGCCTTCAGCATCCCAACTACACCTACCCCGACGATGGCGTATACACGGTCAAGTTCTCGTGCATCGACAACGAGGGCGGAACATCCGCGGTGATCGAGAAGACCATTACGATACTGAACACTGGACCAAATGCAGTGTTCACCGTATCGAACCAGACCCCTGAAGCACTCTGGAACGTGACCTTTGACGGGCGAGCTTCCGATGATCCGGACGACACCATCGACGAGCTATCCCTTCATTGGGACCTTGGGGACGGGAACGAGTCTGACAGGTGGAGGTTCATCCATGCCTACAATCAGTCTGGCAACTACACGGTCACTCTTACCGTTGTGGATGATGACGACGCTGTATCCATCTTCACGATGTGGATAAACGTGTCCGAACCACCACCACCACCTCCGGTCAACAATACCAATAACACGAACATCACCCCGACACCTCCACCCCCGCCTGCAGAGACCGACAAGAGGCCGCTTTATGGTTCTATAGCTGCAGGGATAATCCTGGCCTTGCTCTTGATAGTGCTGTTCGTAGTGCTTGTGGTCAAGCATAACATGAACATGAAAGCACGAAAGAAGGCCCTGGAGGAGGCTCGCTGGATCCAGGAGCATCAGCTTCTGCAGATGTCCAAGAAGGGTAAACCCATAGGGCCAGCTCCAAAGCAGACCTCAGGTCCACCTCAGCCCCGGTTCACATACTACGATGTCCTAGGCGTCTCTGAATACTCTTCCGAGTCCGATATCAAGAAGGCATACAGGAAGAAGATGAAGGAGTATCATCCGGACAAGTTCCAGCACGCTTCTGATGAGGAGCAGGCCGTGGCCAAGACCCAGGTCAAGATGATCAACAAGGCCAAGGGTTGGTTGCTTGATGTGGATAAACGCCGAGAGTACGACGAGTTCATCGGTATCCAGAGCTTCTGGGACAAGGAGCAGGACGATGATGATGACGGGTTCTTCGACGATGTCGAGGACGACTTTGACGCGTTCTCTCACCACAAGGAGGAGGAGGAAGAGGAGCATATGACGGGCTCTATCATGCCCATGTATGCTTCCGAGGCTGCGGACTCGGACCAGATCTACGAGCAGACCGGGGACGATTCCGAGATGCATGAGGCATACGTGGTCGGTGAGACCGAGCCTGTAGATTACCCGCCACCGCCACCGGAGGACTCTGAGATCGCTTCTGTCCTGGATGAGGTCGACGAGCTCGAGGATATTAGTTTTGATGAGGACCTCGATTAGGCCGGAGCCAAAGCGACCGAAGCGATGTCTGACGAAAATTCTCCTATCCAGCGTAAGCAGAGCTAGCAATAGAGCTGGATAGGAGAACCTTTTCTTCTAGCGACGGTCGCTTGGCGTAGGCCTCATCGAGGTCCTCTAGCCCAGAGTGCCCATACAGCCTGAGCGACATTGAACCTATCCTTCAGGCTCCATCGTCTCGATCTCGATCTCCTCTTCATCTCCCAGGTCCAGGTCGAGCTCCTCCTCATCCCCCTCTACCTCCCCAAGCTCAACAGCCTCCTCGTCTGCGGCCTCTAACTCCACCGTCTCCCCCTCCTCTGCCGCATCGAGCTCCACGACCTGTTCGTCTCCAGCAGCCTCGGCCTCTTCAGGCTCCATCTCGACGGTCTGCTCATCAAGGCCAGCCTCAGGTTCTGTTGCCGGGACCTCTCCCGTGGCGACCTCTGGCTGTTCGATGTAAGCCTCACCTGTAGCAGCCTCTGGTTGCTCTACGTATGCAGCCTCGCCAGTAGTGGCTGGAGGGGCCTGCTCAGGAGCAACAGGATCAGGTACTGGTGCTGTATCGGTCTCGCCGTCGTAGGCCTGCTCTGCAGCCTTCTTGTCCTTGCCCTTCTTGATCATCAATACAATGATCAGAATGATGAAGATGATCACAAGGATGGGCAGCAGGACGATGCAGATGAGGACACAGCATGTTCCAAGCCCTGCAAGACCGTTGCCGCCACCAGTTATTGGTTCGGACACGGTGAAGGTCTCTGTGTCCTCAGCGCTCTGTGGTGGTGTTCCATCGTCTGTGGCTGTGACCTTGACGTAGTAGGTCCCAGTTGCTGTTCCAGAGGTCCAGGTAGTAGACGTCGATGATGAGTCTGTCAGAAGTGTCTCGACAAGATCGTCATCATCATCATAGATCTCAACTGTGAAGGTGATGTCATCACCATCTGGATCGGATGCACTCCAGGTGATATAGACAGAGGACTCTGTCCAGTAATCGTCCATCTCGACGATATCGACCGTCGGTGGGTTGTTGGTGGTCCCACTACCACCATCGGTGATGGTGACAGTCACGGTCACTGCATCCGACCATGTACCGTTATCGTCCAGGACGCGAAGCTCGAACTCATAGGTTCCAGCCTCCGTCGGTGTGAACGTTGGACTTGATGAGTTCGAGTCACCAAGTGTCACTGTTGGCCCTGCGGTCTGTGTCCACTCCCAGCTGACGATGCTTCCGTCTGGGTCGGAGGACGCGGATGCGTCGAACTCCACCTCGACATCCACCTCACCAGGGTCTGGTGTGGCAACGGACGCTGTGGGTTTAACGTTGGTCCCGGAGGCAGCCTCTGTGATGACCACAGAGACGTTGGAGACCTCTGACCAGCTTCCATTGTCGTCCATGACACGGAGGCTGAAGTTGTAGGTTCCAGCCTCGGTCGGTGTAAAGGTCGGTGCGGACGAGTTCGAGTCCGTGAGTGTCACTGCTGGACCGGCCGTCTGTGTCCACTCCCAGGTAACTATCGAACCATCAGTGTCCTCGGAGCCTGAACCGTTAAGGGTCACAAGCTCATCTGTGAGACCAGCGATGTCCAGACCAGCAGATGCTGTAGGTTTCTCGTTCGGGTCCACCGTGATGTTCTCTTCCACGGTGATCTCGACCTGGTCTGGTCCGGAGGACCAGCTTCCGTTATTATCCTGTACTGATAGATTGAATGTGTAGATGCCTGGGATGGTCGGCATGAACGTCGGCATGACCACAGCCTCGTCGGACAAGGTGATGGTAGTACCTCCAACCTGGGTCCAGTTGTAGACAGATATCGTACCATCCGGGTCGGATGAGCCGCTGCCATTGAGCGTCACGGTCTCGTTCGCTGGGACCGTCTGGTCATCTCCAGCATGAGCAGTGGGTAGCTGGTTCGTGGCCGGTGTTGCGTTCACAGTGACCATCACGGTGTCGGTGGTCCAAAGACCTCCGAGGTCTGTGGCGTTCAGGGTGAAGTTGTAGATGCCCAGAGTGGTCGGTGTAAAGCTTGTGTTCACGTCAGTGGCGTCAGAGAGCGTCACGACCTCTGGGTTGGTCGCGTCCTGTGTCCACATGATGTTCATTGCAGCCAGGGCGTCATTGTCGTCAGTGACCGTTCCATTGAGCTCAACGAGCGTATCTACGAACACATACTGAGCAGGTCCTGCTTCCACAGTTGGTGCCGAATTGGTCACGGGCACGGTAACGTTGATGGTGACCTCGTCGTCTGGACTTGTCCTTGCATCACCGTCAGTAACTGACAGTGTTATGGTATAGTTACCAGGCATGTCCGGGGTGAAGGTCACCTCGACCTCATCGTCCCCTGGTGTAAAGGACAGGTCCGTGATCAAGGATCCCACTGGGACAGAGGTCACGTTCCAGTCATAGCCACTGAGCAGGGTTCCGGTCGGGTCCCCACCTGGAGCATCCTGGTTGTCGTATGACAGTGAACCGTTGAGGGTCACGATGCTTCCCAGGGTAACAGACTGGTTCGGCCCTGCGTTGGCCACAGGGTTTGGTGGCATGACCAGGTTGGTCTCGTATGCCTCCATTCCACCATTGCCCCACCTGGCAGCTCCAATGTCTGGAACACCGTCGTTTGTGAAGTCACCGAACGCGGCACCATAGTAGATGCCGTTTGTTGGAAGACCAAGACCTGTGGCCTCGGTCCATGTGAATGTGGTGCCAGTTGGATTCTGTGAACCATTGCCCAGAAGGAGGGCCAGCCCGTCGCCTTCCTCTGAAACGATAAGATCCAGGTCACCATCCTGGTCGATGTCAGCAAGGTCCATCTGGTTCCAGCTGCCAGTGCCTGTGAAACCGGATGGGAAGTTGGTGCACTCGGACCATCCGAACGCGCCATCACCAAGGGCCATCTTCAGCCCGCTTCCCCTGCCGCCTGTGATGATGTCTATGTTACCGTCATTGTTCACATCGCCTGCGGTCATTCCGATCATCGCACCGCTCGTCATAGAGGATGGAAGACCGGTCTGTGTCTGCCAGCCAGACTGGGTCTGGTTGTAGATGTGAAGACCACCAGCGCCGTATCCTACAGCGATGATGTCGATGAGGCCATCTTCGTTGATGTCGGAGAGATTGCATGCTGCATACTCTCCACTGGTTGGAAGTCCAGAGGACCTCTCGGTCCAGGTCAGTGATGTCTGACCATCGCCGTAGAACGCCTTGATACCGAAGGTATTGTCCCTGGAGGAGGTCACGACCAGGTCCAGGTTTCCATCGTCAAGCATGAAGTCCTTGACAAGGACGTCGTTGACAGTTCCAGAGGTGACCGGGGATGTGATTGAGGACCAGGTTCCACCAGAGTACTCCCATGCCCCCATTCCAGAATTGCTGTCGGTTCCCCATCCCTCGTCTCCGGCATACATCTCGACGTTCCCATCTCCATCGCAATCGCCCATACCGATACCACCCCATGCATTGGTAATAGGAAGGCCTGTGGATGCGTTGGTCCATCCGCCTGCCCCATCTCCTCTGAAAGCATACAATCCTTCATGGTCTGCGTTCCCACCATAGTCCTCTCCGCCAACGGCGAAGTCCAGGTTCCCATCCCCATCGAAATCGTGGAACCGTACGAGGTTGTAGTCTCCATTGGGTATTAGTCCTGAGGACCTATCTGTAAATGTCTGCAGCTGGCCCCTGGTGGAGGCAGCTTCTACAGGCTGGGGCATGAATACTACAAGCCCAACTATCACGAACATAACGGCTATCAATAGCACGATTAGGCTGTTTTTCACGATATCACCACTCGTAGAGTTGTGTTCAGAGTCTCTTTCTTCCAAAGTAAATCGTGCCCAGTGTTGCTACTGCCACTCCTCCGAGCACTATGAATATGATCCCTGCGAAGCTGGATTCTTCTCCGTCCTCTCCATCTCCGCCATCCTGCGGAGGCATTCCTCCGTCTCCACCATCCTGGCCGTCCCCACCATCGGTCGTACCACCATCGGTCGTACCACCATCTCCCCCATCCTGACCATCGCCGCCATCCTGCCCGTCCCCTCCATCGGTGGTTCCACCATCCCCGCCGTCCCCCCCATCGGAGGATGCGCCGTCGTTGATCCAGCACGTTGCACCGGTCCCCCAGGTCGCTCCAAGAGCATCCAGGTCGCCATCGTCATCGATGTCGCCAAGGGCTGCACCGTAGTAGGTGCCACCATCTGGGAGTCCGAGATCACCCTCGGTCCATCCAGACGACCCATCGTTGAGGTAGATGTGGAGTCCGCCACCGTTCTTGGCTCCAAGGACATCGATGTCACCGTCTCCGTCCACATCACCGATGTCGAGCTGGTAATACTCGCCATTGGTCGGGAGGCCGGTGCCCTTGGTCCAGGAGTCGCCGGTGTTGTCACCGTAGAAGACCTCCATCCCATCGCCCTTGTTGCCACAGATGAAATCTGCATTGCCGTCATCGTCGAAATCGGCAATCTCATAATCGTAATAGGTTCCACCAGCGTAGTCGATATCGCCAGTGATGTCTGTCCATCCTCCGTATCCATCACCCTCATAGATGTGGATGCCGCGGGATGCATAGTCGCCTGCAAGGATGTCAGCGTTACCATCCCCGGTCAGGTCACCGACAGCAGCGCCTGTGAACTCGTCCCTGGTGGCAAGTCCTTCCGAGGACTCGGACCATTCTCCGCCGCCGTTGAGGAAGCACTGCAGACCATCGGACTGGTGGCATGCAACCATGTCAAGGTCCTTGTCGCCATCGACGTCTGCAAGTACAAGCTCTGCATAGTGCCCCTCGCTCACAGGGGATGTGGTCGATGTGAAGCTTCCGGAGCCATCGTTCTCATAGACCAGGATACCCGCGCTTGCAGATCCTGCCCAGTCCTCGTGTCCCGCAGCAAGGTCTAGGTCACCATCTCCGTCAAGGTCTCCCAGGACGACAGAGCCATAGTTCCCGTCAGTTGGCAATCCAGAGGATGAGGCCTCGCTCCAAGCACCAGAGCCATCATTGAGATAGAGGTAGATGCCGTATGTGTCCACACCGCTATATCCGCCAGCACAGATGACAAGGTCGAGATCACCGTCACCATCAACATCACCGAGGTCGACATAGTTGTAATCACCCTCGTCCGGCAGGCCGCCGGATGCCTCTGTGAAAGCGCCCATAGCTGTAATGGCCAGCATGGTGATGGCAATGATCGTAAGCATAGTTATAGAGAGCTTGACAAGGACGTTACTCATAATATCCACTCCAGAGCAGTACGGGAGCAATTAATGTATAGCGTTATTTATACTTAGCTGACATAATATGTGTAATATTTGCAGGGATTTTGCAATCTGGGTCTAGTCTAAGATGTGTGGATTAACCCGATTGTATTTATCCCACGACAACCTTTTGGGTAGAGGTTGCAGGCCGTCTCTCAAACCATATCCAAGGCTTGAGGTCGGAGGTTCGAATAAAATGCAGACCATGGAGTATGCAAGCATTCGCAGGTGGACGGAGAACGGATGTCCGGGAGCAGACCTGGACACGCTCCGAAGGTATACTATCGAAGGCCAAGGAGCCCAGGGTGGTGGAAAGGACAGGTCAGGCCATGAGGATACCTACTACACCGGCTTCTTCATCAGGTTGCTCAAGGGTATGGGTCCAGAGCTGGTCCCTGAGTACAATGAGAAGGTTGAGGGGGCGGGAAAGTATGTCGAAAAGCGTGTCGAGAACGCACGAAGGATGTCAGACCTTCTCGCAATAGCGATAACCCTGGACGCCTACAGGGACGTCGCAGACATCACCGAGTATAAAAAGGAGGTCATGGACCACCTCAAAGGCTTGGAGGTCGGGGGTGGATACACGGTAGCTCCAGGTACCGAGATCCCCACTATCTTCGATACCCATTGTGCAATCCAGGTCAAGGCGATACTTTCTGATAGGTTCAGACTCTCCGACAAGCAGAAGGACAACCTTCATGATTTCATCAACTCTAGGGTCGCTCCGGACGGTGGGATGAGCAACAGGCCAGGTAAGGACAAGTCAGGCATCGTACCGACCTGTGCAGGCCTCATCATTCTCAAGACCGCGGCCAGGCTCGATGATGACGTGAAGAACCTTGCATTGAAGCGGTTGTTCGGCTTCTTCGACACAGAGTCCGGTGGTTTTCGAAGCTCTGATCGGACGCAGTTCCCTGATCTGCTGTCCACAAGGATGGCGATCTCGACGTTATCATATCTTGAGACCTTGACGCAGTTGAACCACGAAGGTCTCGAAAGGATCGTAAGGTTCGTTTCGATGTGCCGGAAGGGGGGGTGCTATTCCTCAGTTCCCGTGGACCAAGCCGTCGATCTCGAGTATACCTACTACGGTGTGGTTACACAGTCACTTTTACGTGATGTATTGGGACATTGTTGAGCATTAGCTCGACAGACTGGCCCATTGTTGTGTTATACTATTTGCACAGAGTGTACAATATATTAACAATGATATCTAGAATCATATGTCCCTTATAAGTCAATAAAAATTATATACAACAGGTAGAATCGCCAACCAATGTTTTCCATTGAGGTAGTCGTGGGTAGACTATCACTATTTCTTTTACTATTTTCCTTGCTTTTCGCAGCAGTTATGCCCGCGATCGCAATACCAGATGGAACGATGGTGGATGATACGGTCCAACCGTTGGCAGGATCACCAAATGCGATCATTCCATTGACAGACACATCGCTTTGCGTCCCCATCTATCATACATTGCCAGAACCTCTGGCCGTACGTGTCATCGACTCCTCTGGACTTAACGTATCAGATGTCGAGGTGAACTGGACAGTGGTCAGTGCTCCATCAGGATCGACCTATCACGAACTCTCCAGTTCGAAGAACATGACCAATGCCTCTGGCATCTCGAAATGCTGGTTCACCATAGGCCAGTTGAATGGGCTTTACACTGTGAAAGCGAGCGTCGGTTCGCTCAGTGTTCTCTTCAATATTACGACGACATTCGAACCAGAAGGTTTTGGTTGGTCCACATCAGAGGCAGGGGACCTCAACGGCGACGGATATGCAGACCTCATCGTTGGAGCGCCTGATACCCATGCTTACAAGCCAGAATCGTTCACGGTCTATGAAGGAACAGGGAGCACAGACATTCCCTTCAGGAACGATCCACCCGGTGCTGCGGACTCATGTCGAATACAGTTCCTGTATACCTCATCCGAGATCGCGAGATCTGGGGTCATCGATAAGGTCAGGTTCCAGAAGGCCACGGGTACTGCAGGCACTTTCAACGATGTCAGGATAAGTTTGGTCCATGCTTCAGGAACATCCTTGGGGACCACATTCGCTAACAATTACAAGACCGGTGAAGCACCTATCGAGGTGTTCAACAGGTCACAGGTCCAGCTTTCAGGATCTGCGAACTCCTGGATAGAGTTCGATGTGCTCAACCTTTTCAACTACAACGGGTCAGATCCGTTGATAGTCGAGCTGACATGGGACCAAGAGCAGGCCAATAGCAACATCAATATCAAGCAATCCTTTGTAATGAGCAATAGGATGGTGTATGCTTGGGACGCAGATGCTACAACAGGGACGACGGTCATGGACCGCTTCTCCTTTGGCCTGTCCATGCTCGCGGAACAACCCAACAGTGGTGCAGCGTTCATCTATTATGGTAATGCAACTCCCAATTCCACCTTGACCTCCGATATATCAGGAATGCCCCTTTCCAGGTCTAACTCCTTCGGAAGCTTTGGTCATTGGGTAAGTGGTGGAGGGGACCTCAACGTTGATGGTTATGATGATGTCGTGGTCGGAGAACCAGGTCATAACAATGATCGAGGGGCCGTTCATATCTATTATGGTTCTCCAGAGGGTATTGGTCCACATCCCAACGCATCCATGGTCGGAGAGCTGCAAGGTGACAGGTTTGGTACATCCCATGCTATTGCAGGTGATGTGAACGGGGATTCCGTGGATGATCTGGTGGTAGGGGCAGCAGGTGGCGGGTCCATGATCAAGACCATCCAGGATTCTGGGACGAACAGCGATGATGTTCCGTTCAAGAACGGTGAGACAGGATGTAGGGCCCAGTTCCTGTTCAATAGCTCGACCGTGGACCAGAGAGGGGTGATCACAAAGATCTTCCTTCAAAAGGATACCAGTGACAGCAACAGGTTCGATGATCTCAGGATCTATCTGTGCCATGCTACAGTATCTGATCTTACTACCACATACAGCTCAAATTATAAAACTGGCCATCAGCCGCTGAAAGTGATGGACCTCACAAGTCTGGATCTCGACGGAGCATCCGGGTCATGGCTCGAGTTCGATATCGACGACACTTTTTATTACAACGGTACAGACAACCTCCTCATAGAGTTCCGATGGCGTGGGGACGAGGACAACGAGGCCATCGATATCCGTTTCGATGACACCACCCATTATGGAAGGGTGTACAGCTGGGATGACACGGACACCACAGGAAGCCGTGACCAGAAGACCCCAAATCTAAAGCTCGGATTCAACACAACAGGTTCTGGAGTGTCATACATCTTCGGAGCAAAGGATATGGAGAACCACTTCAGCCTGTCCTATCAATGCAATGCCACATCCAAAGGATCTGTTGATGATACTGGATCGAACCTCCAAGACCTTGCGATCAATGATGGTAGTTACTTTGACGTAGATGACCAGGACACGATGTTCCTGGATTCCTTCGATACTGGAGGGATAGGTGGGACAATGGTTGACGCTGTCCTATATGTCCGATACTACGCGGGTAGCGATTACATCCAGAGCAACAACATCACCTGGGCCCTGGACGGCGAACCTTTACAGAACACGACCATCCAGCCAGATGAGACAGGGGGATCATCAGGAATCCTTACAACATCGTTCGATCTGTATGCACAAGGTGTCGATACAATTGAGAAGGTCAATACGCTTGATATCAGCTATTTCAATGACGATGATGATGGCAATGATCTCCACATCGATAGGCTGTGGATAGAGATCAACGTCACTGGTTGGTCTACATCCTCTGTCGCGAACGCTACCATAATGACCACAGAGTTCAACTCAAGCTTTGGATGGTCGGTAGATGGTGCTGGAGATGTAAATGGAGATGGGCTCAAGGATGTGATAGTAGGTGAACCCGGAGCTGACATGGCCCATATCTTCTTTGGACACAGGTCGTTCATTGGTCTTTATTATACAATGGATGCGAACGTGTCGATCGTTGGAGCCACGGATGAGGACCTTGGATGGGCCGTCGCGGGTGCTGGCGATATCAACGACGATGGCCTGGACGATGTGATCGTTGGGGCGCCCTCCAATACATCTTCGACCGGTGCTGCTTACACCTTTGAGGGTGAATTCCTCAAGCATGCAAGCACACTTTCAACACCACTTATCAATCTCACTTCTTCAGACACTGCGAACATGACGCTTACTGGCTCTTCTGCTGGGGACAGGTTCGGGTATTCTGTATCCACAGCAGGTCTGTTCAGCAGTGACAATTTACATGACGTCATCATCGGTGCTCCCAATGCAAGCATCAATGGGTCTGCATACGTGTTCTATGGGCCATCATCACTTCCTGTTACATTGGATGCATCCCAGGCCGACATGGAACGGCGAGGAGAGGATAACTGGGACGGATATGGCCATAGTGTTTCCATTGCTGGTGATGTAAGTGATGATAACTTCATCGAGCTTGTGGTCGGAGCACCAATGTTCAGCTCCGATGATGAGGGGAGAGCCTACCTGTGGATGACCGAGGTCTCGGTCGTACCGGATAAGCTCGTCTATGTCTCGGGAGATGACCAGAGCGCAATGGTCGATACCGACTGTGCAGAATCGATCGTCTTCCGGGCCCTCAACGAGACCGGCGTCCCTGTTCCAGGGGCAAAGGTCAACTTCACCATCACAACAGTTCCAGCTAGCGCCACAGGTCATGAGTTCATCGGTTCAGGTACGATCTTTGAGCAGGTCATTGCAAACTGGACAGGCCATGTATCTGTCGAGCTACATGTCGGAACAAAGGTCGGTAACTATCTGATCAATGTCTCCGGTGACAACTTCACAGGAACGTCTGGGCCAACCTTCAATCATACGATCAATGCAACAGCCACCGTGGGGTCCCTTGATGAGATAACACTGACCCCGAACAACATCTACCCCGTGAACCAGGAGGTTCCAATGGGTTCGACCTATGGTGCCTATACGGCCTTTGCATACGATGAGTTCGACAACCTCAACACAACCTGGAGCGCGGTCTGGGCAACCTCCGATGGCAGAGGTACGATAACAGGCTCCGGGGGAACAGCAGCCACAGGGTTCACTTGCAGCTATACAGCAGGGATGCAGCTCGGATATGACAATGTAACGATCACATCCCAACTAGTACCATCGAAGACGAACCGGTCATGTGTCAAGGTCGTGTACGATGTTCCAGACCATCTGGAGTACATTAGTGGTTCAGGACAGTCCGGAACGGTGGGAGCAACCCTGCCAAATGAACTTCTGTTCCAGGTAGTGAACGGAACTGGTGTACCCGTGGCCGGGGTATCTGTAGACTTTTCGTTCACAACGGTCCCAGCCGGAGCTACAGGCCACAGGCTCGTTGAGTCCGGTGGCACATCCTATACCGATGTCTCCAATGCCACAGGCATCGTCAACGTATCAATGGTCCTTGGAACCCGTTCTGGGGCCTACCATCTCAACGTCTCGTCGTCAGAGCTTGCGGGCATCAATGGCGGAACGTTCGACAACACTATCACAATAACTGCCCTACCAGGTGGATTGGCCAGCATCTCCTTGACGCCGATGAACGTCTATCCAACTGCGAGGTCCACGGTCGTTGGTGGGGCGTTCACTGATTACCTTGCCTTGGGTTACGATGCCCATGGAAACGTGAACCTCACCTGGACCCCCACATGGGGCACTTCAGATTTTCGAGGAACAGTACTCCAAACTGGCGGGAATGCCGCAACCGGTTTCATAGCTAAGTACACCTCCACCGGTTCTGTGGGCTACGACAACATCACGGTATCCGGTCTGGGTGAGAACAACCTCTCCTGCATTAAGGTCGTCCCAGGCCCAGGCTACTCTATTGAAGTAGTTTCAGGTAACAACCAGCAGGCAACGGTCGGTAGTGAGTTGCTACTGCCCCTAAAGGTCCGCGTCAAGGACATCTATTCGAACCCTGTCGGAGCTGGGACCAAGGTCTACTTCAACATAACGACCTCTGGTCTCAATGGCGACGGGCAGTTCAAGGCTGGTGGGACCAGCGCTGTTGTGACCACGAATGCAGCCGGTGAGGCATCTATCGCAATGGTATTGGACACCAAGGTCGGTACCAACAGGATCAACGCAGAGATCTCTCCGCTCATCTCAAAGGCTTTCATCGCAACTGGGACCGCAGGCTCACTGATGCACCTCGAGATATTCCCAAAGACCGCGACCCTTCCTGTAGGTTCGATGCTGAACCTCAACCTCAATGGATATGACCAGTATCGGAACCCTGCGGTCCTATCAGGAACAGTCTGGTCGACCGATGCTGGGACCCTCAACAATCAGACGGATAATACGTGTATCCTCGCCGCAAGCCAGGTACCAAAGGTCGGTGCACTGGTAACGGCCACTGTGGGATCGGCATCCAACACAAGCGTCATCGATATCGTTGCTGGTCCGTTGTACACTATCACCATTACTCCCGACCCGTACACCATGTATGTCGGAGAGTCCCATCTCTTCACAGCAATTGGGGCAGATCGGTATGACAATATCGTTCAGCTCACTTCTACAAATTGGACAACCAATGCTGGAACGATCTCTTCTGCGACCAATTCCAGAGCAACGCTCGTTGCAGGTAACACACCAATGGCCAACGGATACATCCGGGCCATTGTCGGTTCGATCTCTGGTGAGGCGACTATAACAGTCCTGGAGGAGGAGGTGGACGTATGGATAACAGGACATGTACCAGACATCCATATGCTTGAGGACTCACCTCCATACTACCTGTTCCTTGGATCCTACGGCCGAAGCAGGACCACCGGTGAACTGACCTGGCATATCGAAGGGGAGAATAATGACCTGTACGTGATATCTGGTGAGTATGGCGATGATGACACACTGATAATCACACCCCGACCTAACGCCTTTGGGAACGACCTGGTGACACTGGTACTTGAAGGTCAGGATGGAAAGGGTGACCAGCAACCGCTGTGGATAAACATCACCCCTGTGAACGACAAACCCGTTCTGGATGTCCCACCTGACCTATTGGTCCATTATGGAGTTCCATACGATTTCGATTACTCTCCATATTGCTTTGATCTGGAATCCCCCAAGGCCGAGTTGACACTGACCGTCTCGCAGAGTATCAAAGGGGAGTTCATCCAGACCAGTGGACTGAATGTCACTTACACATATCCTGAGGCCTTCAATGGAGAGAGCATCATAGTCACACTCAATCTTTCAGATGGTGAAGATACCGATGAGAGGTCCATTGTGGTCGAGGTATCGGACGATTATGTCCCTATCCTTGATGTGAACCTACCAGACATCGTCATGTATGAGGGTGAGATCAAAAAGAACGTGTTCGACCTCGACGATCACTTCTCTGACCCCGATGATGATAGCATCTTCTTCTCCTATGGGGATACACACGTGGTCGTCACCATCAATGAGGACAACACTGTGGACGTCTCATCACTGGGAGAATGGACTGGGATCGATCACATCACGTTCAGGGCCATCGATCCAAGCGGTGCGATAGCTGAGGACACTATCAAGGTCCATGTCCTGCCTCTGAACGATCCACCAAGGATCAGTGGCGTGCCTGATCTGGTCGTCCACTATGACGCGGATTACTTCTTCGACCTTTCCCCATACATCACAGATGTGGATAACGAGACGTTCGAGCTACGATTGTTCTTCCTTGAGTATCCTGTCCCACTTACCAATACCTACATCCGAGCTGACGATGGGAACAACCTTGCGATGGTGGTGAACTACCCAGAGTCCATGCTTGGGACGACCCACAGAACATCCATTGGTGTGTCAGATGGATTGGACATTGATTCGGTGGTCATCAACGTGACCGTCTCTGACGATTGGCCGCCTGAATTGACAAGGCCGATACCAGATGTGTATTTCGACGAGGATACGACATTGGAAGATGCTTTCAATATCAACGATCATTTCTTCGATAGGGACAAGGACACATTGTTCTACACTTCTGGTAACAAGCACATCACGGTAGATATCGGAACCGATGGCTCTGTGGACTTCTCCGCACCAAAGGACTGGTTCGGCTACGAGATGATAACCTTCCGTGGCCAGGACCCAGCTGGAGCATTGGTCGAGGACCTCATCATGGTCACGGTCCTTCCTGTGAACGATGCTCCGTTCCTTGAGGTTATCCCTGCCCAGGTCTGGTCTGGTGGGACGCGGAAGATCAGTCTTGCAGGAAACCTTTCGGATGTAGACAATGAGCTCTCCGAGCTCACCATCACTGTGGATTCTGACGAGCCTGCCTTGGAGATATATGTCAGTGGAACGGACATCATCCTGTTCTCGGACAAGGAGCTCGAGACTACTATCAACATCACGGTTTCGGACGGTGAACTGACCGCTTCTCGTGATGTGGATGTAAGGGTGGAGATGGAGAAAGAGTCCGCAGACTATAGCATGCTCATTCCATTGATAATTCTCATTCTGGTCCTTATGCTGATCATTGGACTTGTCATTGCCTTCATCGCTATGAGGCGATACAAGGGCAACCACAAGGTCGAGATGTTGTTCCTTATCTACAGGGACGGTAGGATGATCTTCGAGGCCAAGGACCCGAAGTTCGAGGACCTTGATGGTGACCTGTTCGCAGCAATGTTCGATGTGGTCCAGAGCTTTATCAATGACTCTATGTCCGCGGGAATGGAGGAGAACGAGATAGGGGAGTTCAATCAGCTCCAGTTCGGTGAAAAGAAGATCATCATCGAAAAGGGCGAGAACGTCCATCTTGTACTTCTTGTGAGCGGCCAGGTCGGCACTAAGCTGCCAGGAGAGATGAAAGCCACGGTCCAGAAGATAGAAGGCACCTATGACTTCCTTGACTCATGGAAGGGCAACGTCACGAAGTTTGGTGATCTTGAGCCTCTGTTCGGTCAGTACATGACCGACATGGAGGTTCAGAAGACGAAAAAGACCAAATTCGAAAAGTAGTTGGTCTTGACTGACAAATATTTTATGCCATTGATAACATGCACCAGTATGGCCAAAGAGGAGGTCAAGCTCAAGGTCGTCCTCTTAGGTGCTGGTGCCGTGGGAAAGACAAGCCTCGTTAAGAGGTATGTTCATAGTAGGTTCTCTGACGAGTACACTCAGACCATCGGCACGACCATCTACAAAAAGGATTTTGACCTTTCTACGCCCAAAGGCGAAGTAAAGATAGTCATGACCATTTGGGATGTCATGGGCCAAAAGGTCTTTCCCAAGGTCATCACCTCCTCTTTGCGGGATGCCCAAGGAGTCCTTTTCGTTTCTGACCTGACCAGGAAGGAGACACTGGGTGATCTTGAGAAATGGGTGCATCTGGTCTTTGACAACACCTCTGATGTCGCATTCTCCTTCATTGGTAACAAGTCCGACCTTTCCAACGTCCAGTTCGGCCTCAATGCCCTCGAAGAGGTGGCCAGGTCCTTCAAGGCTCCATCGTTGATAACGAGCGCCAAGACCGGAGATGGTGTGGAGGAGGCCTTCGCGAAGTTGGGGGCGATGATCTACAGGGGAAAGACCATCACGAAACCTCCAGAGCTTACTATCGAGAGGAACTTCAATAACCTCCCCCCGCTCCTTTTGGCAGAGGACAACATCATCCATACCTACTGTAACAAGTCTGGTGGTTATGAAGCCACCATGCCTGTGATCCGGAACCAGATCGAACGGCTTGGTATGGACTTCAGGTCTCCAACAAAGGAGCAGCTGGAGCAGCTTATTGACAAGCTAGTTCAGATGGATAAGGATGTCAAGGGTGAGGAAGAAGCAAGAAAGCTCAAGCGCGAGCTGTTACGTTTCCTTCAGTGATCAGTTGCTTCGGATGGATTCTGCCACAGTTCCTTTCTGAGTTGTCAGTGGGACGATCACCGACACCGCAGTAACTACTCCCATACCGATGACGACTAGGGCCAGTGAGATGGCAGGATATGCCAGGATGCCTGCCTCCAGGTCCCAGTTGCCCAGTGAACCTATCAGTGCTCCAACACCTGCGAAGACACCTGCCATGACACCGATCATCCCGAGCCCGAAGAACTCTGTGAACACAAGCCTCGTGACCGCACCCTTTTTGTATCCCACCGCTCGAAGTATAGCAAGTTCGCGCTTGCGTCTGATGAGCGCCCTGGTTGTGCGAACACCGACCGCTGCCATTCCAAGGACCGCTCCAAGTCCGAGATATGCGTTGAACAGGGTCATGTACGAGAGCTCGAACGAGACCGCATCCCGGACCACATCCTCTGTGAGCCTGGCATCCATCCCGTAGGTTGCGAACTCCTTCTCTATCTCGATGGCAAACGCTTCCGGGTCTTTTTCTGAGGCAAAGACGAACATGTCAAAGGTCGCGGAGGCAGGGTGTATGGTCTCGATGTTCTCCACAGACATCATGAACATCCCTGCAAAGATGGACTGACCTGCTATCCCGATGACCTCAAGCTTGTAGGTGTTACCATCGTCGCCTGTGACCTCGAAGACGTCGCCTACCGTGCCCCCGTAGATCCACACCAATGTGTTCGTGTCTGCGATCATCGGGATGTTCCCGTTCTTTAGCGGTTCGTCGAGAGCAAGCCAATGGTCCCTTGCTGAGCCTTTTCCCCCGTCCATCATCATTGGGACCTCGATCTCGTTGAGCATCTCATCTTGAAGTCCGATGAGTCTCGGTGGATACCTGGCGTTCATGTTAGAGCACGTTCCCCCACCCTGACCTACGGTCTTGATCTGGTGGACAGTGACGTTCTCGAACAGGTCTGGTTCTAGTTCCTTCAGGTCTCCATCCACAGCTACAGTTGATTGCGCGATGATGTCGTAACCACCGCTCATCTCTTCCAGGCTGGCTGATACATCGTGGGTCTGGAGTGCGCCCACAACGGCCATGGATGCGATGAGGAAGACGACCATTGCGACGATGGTCATGGAAAGTGTCGTGTCCGTTGGTCTTCTCCTCAAGCCTTTGAACGCTAAGGCGGTGTTCGCTGGTAGTGGCAGCTTCTGGTTCGACATGATGAGGACTATGGCCAGGCTGACAGACAGAATGGTGAGACACAGTCCAGACACCAGAAGGTAGGTCACCCTGTCCTCCTGTGCAGCACCGAAGATGATCCCATACCCGAGGACCGCTATGATACCGATGATCGGGAACAACCACCGCAGGGACTTGAGCCGCTTGCTGATGGTCACTGCCATGAACAGCGAAGTGAAGCCGAGGGTAATGAGGATGGACCCATGGCCAGCTACAAAGCTGGAGCCCAGGAGCAGGAAGGCCAAGACCAGTAGGACGATGTCCAGGAACGGCGGTATCCTTCTTGTGGAAGTTCCCTCTGGCCTTCCTGTTAGAGAGGGGGCCACGTAGCTCCGGGTTGAGATGATGGCAGTGATAGCAAGTACGAGAACACTGAACACAAAGCCGATGCAGAATCCAACGATGAGAGACTGTGGGGTGAAATAGAACGTGAGCTCGTTATTCTCCACGCTTGTGCCAAGGATGTTGTTCAGTCCCCACACCAGCCCAGCCCCCACTCCGATGGCAGCTATAGTCCCGACTATGGAGCCGATGAGCGAGTAGATCGCACCTTCCAATGAGAGGAGAGTGACCACTTGCCTCCGCTTCATTCCCAGAGCTCTCAGCACACCATGCTCGAACTTCCGCTCCTCCGTCAAGGCCATGAGCATCCCAGCTTCCAGTAGGAGAGCTGCGATGACCACTGTGACCCCGAAGGTCAGGAACATTCCAGTGAAGATCGCCAGGGCACCAGTGGTGGAGTATGCTTCCTTCTTCGCTTCGTCCACAGTGATAGAGACATCCTCTGGACCGAGCATAGCGGCAAGGGTGTTGTTGACATCGTCGCTGTGGGTGATGATCCTGATACCGGTGTGTGTTCCAGAGACCGTGGAGAAGAGGTCTTCGGCCTGGAACAGGGACATGAAGATCTTCGGAGTCCCTTCGTACAGCTCCCAGTACTCTTCGTCCTCATCCTCGATAGTGTCCATATCCACAGGGAATGGTGGTTCCCACTGGGCGCAGGTCGTGACACCGGAGATGCCCTCGTAGTCTGGCATCAAGAGATTCTCAGCACCCATGCCCGCAATGTCGATTATTGAAAAGACCTGAAGTTGTAATTCAGCTTCCTGTAAAGAGTAGAGCTCGTCAACGAAGGTGTACTTGATAGTGATCACATCATTGTGTGTAAGCCCGAGATGCTCTGCTGTCCAATTGTTGATGAAGCATGTTCCAGAACCAAGATAGGATGGGTCCACTTCAGATCCATCCGAGAAGAACTTGTCACTATAGTATGGATCATACTGATCGAACCCGGTGACCAGCGAGTATGAGAGGTCTTTGTCACCGTAAGAGATCCCATCGACGAAGTATGATGTGTAGACCGTGGTATCCCACTGGTCCATGATCCTCTCTTCCAGGTCCTCTGTGAAGTACACATCGTTCTCAGAGACCATGATGGTACCATCAGGAGCTACAGCTGTGAAGATGCCTGCATCTTCCATTCCTATAGCTTCCGTCAAAGCCTCATCCATCACATCGATGAGCTCATCCGGGTCCTTGTAGGCCTCGGTCTTGGAACCATCGATACTTAGGAGTATCATGTTGATCTTTCCGGGTGTGCCTGCAAAGGTCCCAGCCAGTGAGACAGAGAGGTAAGCATTGGGCTGGACGGTCCTGGAACCGAACGGGTCCAGTGCCCCCAGGCCCTTGTTGTCGATAATGTCAGTGACCGTTATCCTGTTAGGGATTGGTCCGTCCTCGTCTCTGCTGAACAGGCATGACTGGTCCGCCCCCAGGTTCCTGCACAGGAGGGATACCTCATCCCCCTCTTTGACGTCCAGGTCTTCCGCAGCCTTTTTGTTGAGGACGATACCGTCGGTCGGCCTGATGTCTATTCTCTTTCCGTTCTTGGTGAACTTTCCCAGGCTGAAGATCTCGTCGTCGATCCCATACATGGAGATGCCGGAGGCGACCTCGCCAGTGTTCGTATTGGTAAGTGTTGTCCTGGCATAGAGGACAGGGGCTGCACCATCTGTATGGGGCTGGAACTCTGGCTCGATATCAGTGTAGATGTCTGCGCTGATAGGTTCAGGCGTGGAATAGACCAGGTCGACATTCCCTAATGCTCGGATGGTAGTGTCATCCACGAGCTTGTCCAACGTGTCACCCACAATGAACGAGCCTCCGATCACTGCTGTGACCATGGCCACACCCAGGACCAGCGGGATGACCTTCTTGGCAGAGCGCAGGCTCTGGTGAAGGGCAAGCTTGGGAAGAAGGGGGTTCAGGACCGCGAGCACACCCAGTGCTATCAATGTGAGAACTAGTGCTATCAAGCACAGAATGGTCAGCACCAGGGGGACCATGTACGAGCATTGATGGGAATATATAAAGGGATTGTGGGTGCAACAGGGACGCTGGGTGCAGTTTACACAATTATTAGCAGGGGGAGCTGCGTGGAACCTGGACCCGCCCCAGGTCCCCCGCCCTCCCCCCCACCCTACCACCGCTTCTGGCTCGTCCCACTCCCCTCCTCACCTGAAGCGGTGGTATTTCCTTCTTGATATCGTTATAATGCAATGACCTTTGATCGAGCCCAAGTAGAAACATTAAAAACCGAATTCGTCCCTTCAAAGGTCGTGGTATCGAATCCCCCTCCCCCAGAGAACCTGAGAGAGTTCCTTGAGAAGGAGCCAGAAGGTCCCTGCGCATATCCTCCAGACCATGAGTTCTGCCAGGTTTGTGAGAAGCTCTATCCAGAGCTGTTCAAGGAGTGCCAGGAACAGGAAGAGGAGAGCGACATCGAGGTCGAGGACATCGACGATATCATCGATAAGGTCGATCGACTTTTAGAGACCCGGTCCATGGGGAAGAGACCATCTGGGGTATTCCAGGTGGTTGGTGATCATCATCAGAAGGAAGAGTCTCCAGTCGAGAAGCTCAACGAGGACATCGATGATGATTACAATGTCATCGAGATCGTCAAGCCAGAGAAGAAGGAGAATACCGAGGAACAGGACCTGACATCGAGTGTGAAAAGGCTGATGCCTGCTCCACAGGACAGAAAGCCTGTTACGTTCGAGAGGATAAAGCGGCCGGAACCTACGGCAGAGGAAGAGGAAGAAGAGGAGGAGGAGGAGGTCGTCGTCCAGGTCGAGGAGGAGTCCGAGGACAGGAAGCCATACTTCACATTCGAGAAGGTGGATGAGGAGGAGGATGACGACGCTGAGGATGACGAAGAGGTCATTGTGGCGGTCATTGTAGACGACGCTGAGGATGAAGATGATGATGAGGAAGAGGTCGTCGTCGCAGCCATCGTCGAAGACGATGATGACGAAGAGGTGGAACCGACCAAGGAGACCACAGAAGAGCCAGAAGAAGTGGTTGAGGTGGTAGAGGAACAGGAGGTAGAAGAGGTCACTCCCGTCTCCGAAGAACCTGTCAAGAAGAAGGTTCTCAAGAAAAAGGCACCAAAGCCTCTAAAGAAGAAGACCCCGAAGAAGAAGGTCAAGGTGGCGGTCGAGCATGATGCGGAGCATCACGTTCATATCAAGGTGAAGAAGCCAAAGAAGGCCACGAAAAAGGTAAAAAAGCCTAAGGCCACGCCTCCTGAATCTGATGACAACATTTAATATAGATACCGTATATCCAAAGCCTCCTTGGGTCGGGGGAGCCCTTATGCAAGCGCCAACGAATTATCAGACAATACCGCTACGCGTTGTCAAGCTTTCAGAAAAGACAGAATACTTCCTGCAGCTGCAGTCTTTAGGTTGGACCGTCGTTGGTCAACCAGTTGAGTTCAGGACCCAGGATCCGTACACAACTCTTAGGCTTGCTGCCAAGAAGTTCGCGGTCCAGAAGGCCTCCCATATGGTCGTTGAGATCACAGACCCTTCATACTCTGACAACCCCCACAATCATTTCGTTTACTACATTTACCAGCGTGGCCCGACCACCGACCCGAACGCGCCACCACCACAGCCGCCATCCCAGAAGCATCTGGAGACACCAGCGGCAACAGCAGCTCCCGCGACCACGGCAGCTCCCGCAACAACAGCAGCGCCAGTTACAACGGCTGCTCCAGCGACAACCGCTCCAGCAACGACGGCAGCCCCAGCGACAACCGCTCCCGCGACCACGGCTCCTGCAACCACCGCTGCTCCGGCAACGACCGCGCCAGCAACAACAGCAGCTCCTGTGACCACCGCTCCCGCGACGACGGCACCAGCTACTACCGCAGCCCCAGCGACTACAGCTCCAGCCACAACTGCTGCGACCACCGCTCCGGCAACAACCACCGTCGCAACTACAGCTCCAGCCACTACGGCACCTACAACGGCAGCAACCACTGCTCCGACCACAGCCGCGACAACAGCCCCTGCAACAACCGCACCAGCCACAACTGCTGCGACCACCGCACCGGCCACAACGACCGTCGCAACTACAGCTCCAGCCACCACGGCACCAACGACCGCGGCCACGACCGCTCCAACAACTGCAGCGACGACTGCGCCGACCACGGCAGCAACCACTGCTCCTGCAACCACTGCTCCTGCAGCCACGACCGCAGCCACGACCGCTCCGGCGACCACTGCGGCGACCACAGGCTATGGCCAGCAAACAGCGGCCACCCGGCAGACAGCAGCCACAACTGGATACGGCCAGCAGACAGCGGCCACTCAGCAGACAGCCGCTACAACGGGATACGGTCAGCAGACAGCGGCCACCCAGCAGACAGCAGCCACACAGCAGTATGGCCAGCAGTCACAGTATTCCCAGCAGTATGGTCAGCAGCAGCAGACCCAGTATCAGGCCCAGGCTTCGACCGCGGCCACTTCAGGTTACAATCCATCATCTTCTGCAGGACAGTACAATGCGCAGGCCCAGCAGCGACCAGCGGCACAGCAGCCAGCCGCTGCAGCACCACAGGCTCATCTTGTGGAGGTCGAGAAGGAATACCCCTGCCCACATTGTAAGCAGAAGTTCAAGCAGAAGGTCCATGACGGGGAGAACATCCTCGCATGCCCTCACTGTAAGAAGCGCTCCAAGATCGTGCTGTCAGGTATTGCCAAAGCAGCAGGTGTGGCAGCACCACAGATCAAACTTCGGGGATCGTACAACGATGACAGTGAGGCGCTCAACGATGTCCTCAACTGCCTCGGCATGGTTCTGGGCAATGAACCACTGCCTATCAAGTTCAAGGAGTCCGGAGAGTTCCTCCATCCACACAATACCATCAAGAGGCGTGCATACTCACATCTTGGCGATAGGTGGATGAGCATCTATATCCTCAAGGAGTCCGTAAACGAGTACAAGGTCATCGCCAACGAGGTCCATGGCGCAACATCCATGACCCCTCGAAGGGACGAACTGTTCTATCTCAACGTCATGTCCGGTGTGAAGGCCAATGTCATGGATGACTTCAAGATGCTCGATCCCAGACAGAGGCAGATCGTCACGCAGATAATGTACATCTATGTGGACCACTACGCTAACAAGGTCTGTGCGATGGACGCACCTGAAGAATAAGTTCACGGCTTATAGAGCAATATCGTGTTCCCACGTATCTCCACTACCTCACAGTTCAGGTTGGACGTTAGTATCTCTGACACATCGAGCCTGTCTTGCTTGTCCACCCTTCCGAGGATCTTGATCTTGAGAAGCTTCTTTGACTTGAGCTGTGCAGCTATCTCGTTCTCAAGACCGGGGGTTATCCCTTCCTTTCCAATTCGTACAGAGGGCTCGATGCTCTGACCCTTTGCCTTAAGCTTCTTCTTTGTTTGGTTGTCCACCCTTCTTCCCCCTTATTGGTATCCTGTAGGTATCGCCGCAGTTTAGGCAATGTCTGATGATCCTGCCCCTTTTTACCCTGACCTGTACCTGGCCCCCGTCAAGCAAAGGCGATGCACATTTTCTGCATCTTATGGTCTTGTCCTTTACCTTGATGTTGTACCGCATCCCTATCTTGCGGGCCAGCGTCAGATATCTTTTGGCAAGGTCCTCTTGACCTTCGAGGTCGACTTTCTGAGCCAGGTACCTCAATCTGTGTATCCTGGAGCGGGCTGTATTGACCATTAGTTTGGTCCGTCTTCCCTTGCGACCCAGCTTCCTGAAGGCCATGGTTACCAGAAGATATTAGTATAATTAAACTTATGCGAGAAGGCTGAATCTAAAGCATCCAGGTGGTAGGATGAAACTCAAGGCTCTTTGTGTGGCGGCCCTCTTTCTCTCTGTGGTCTTAGCTCTGCTCATGGCAGGGTGTTCTGGAGACGAACCACCACCGCCACCGCCGCCACCAGAAAAGAAATCCAAGAGCGAGAACTTCTCAGGATACGTTGGTGATCCCGAGCATGGTTCTGAAGACCCCGAGATGACCTTCGTAATCAACGGGACCGTCAAGAGCATAACGATAACGCTCACTTGGACGGATGATGATGGTCAGGACTCCGACCCAGACATGTTCTCTCTGAAAGCGACCGGTGGAGGCAAGTCCGCTTCCGCAGACGGTGAGAACGATTCCCCGGGCGGCTCTGGCATGCTCACGATATCTCTGGGTGATGATGGTGGCAACAGCAGTGCATCCGAAGATGGAGAGGCAGATGTCTCCTATCTCGGAGAGATCACCATCACCGTCACGATGATCGAGGCTGGCTTCACGGCTTCGACCAAGAACTGGGGACTTATTAGGCTTGGTGCCCACGATGCTGGCAATGCGTTCCAGCTCAAGGTGGACTACGAGTATTATTTCTTCCCCGAGGGTCAACCCGCTGAGTAAAGGTCTGGCCGTAGGTGACGAAAAAACGTTCCAAGCGATAGTCTACATATGTTAGCGTAGCTTGGAACGACCTTTCTTCTGGCCAGACCTTTACTTAAGGGTTGGCCCTCGTCTAGACGACCTCTCTTTGTCGTTCTCTTACTCAAGGGCTGTCCTTCTTCTAGCTCAGAACCGTCTATCCTCTGACACTTTAAAGCCTTGCTTACTCTCCATCGGTACAGATCTAGGTCCATCCCAGAAGCTGGTATTTCGTCCTCGCTCCCACAGCTTCGAAACAATGAAGAAAGGTCATCCTATCCTTGTATCCCGATCGATATCAATTAACAATGATAGGATGATTTCTGGACGATAGTTTCGAACCTGTTAGCTCGCTTGTCCTCATACCATCTTCTGGCATGCATCACAATAGTACCTGAACTGCCTCTGAATGAACCTGAGCGGACCACCGCAAATAGGACACTTCTTCTTAGCAGCCTGCGTAGGCTTCGTATCGAACGTGAAGTCGTCCTCTTCCTCCAGGGGTGCATCGCAAAATAGGCAGAACTCGGACCCTGGGGTTGCGGGTTTTCCGCATTCAGTACAGAACTTCTGTCCTTCACTCACGATGAGCCAGATGAACACGCAACAACATTAGTTTTTCGGCACATGCCGGCTTGAATTCGCCTTGGTACTAACGAATTCATCGAAAAGCCGACGTTTTTCGGTCCGAATGTAATCCTTGAAGCTTTAACGTACCGCTTTTATACATTATACTCAACATACGATAGCGGCAATCTGCCTCATTTTCACATTTTCTTACACAATCGATATATAAGCGTTAAATAGAACCTATGCTTCAAGGGGCAATTCCCACGGGGTAGATATCAATGAACTTGCTCGGGTTAATTCCGCTTGCATCCGGTGCCGTCGCAGTCGTCGGTGTGCTCTCGGGTGTGGTCGAGATCTCTAACTCAACGTTCGGTCTGATAGCCTCAACGCTCCTAATCACCCTGGGCCTAGTACTTTTACTGGAGCAGAAGCTTCCCCGCAAGTAGGGAGTTTTTGGAACTTTACACACTGGCAGGCATAGTTTCCAACAAGCATATATATGTTAACCGCCATTAACATAATTGTGGTTAACATAACAATCGAGCGTTCCGAAGCATCCCTGTTAGGTGCTGACAATTCCCTGCTGTTATGGGGCAGGCGAAAGACTGGCAAGACGTTCCTGGTCAAAAGGAGCATCTTGTTCGATGTCTACGTCTATTGTAAACGAGGTGGTGGGTTCTATCTTGAAGGTGCTCCCTTCGAAACATTGGACGATCATGATCAGATGCTTCATTTGATCAAGGGTTGGTCCAAAGAAGGTAAATGTATCATCTTGGACGAGTTCCAGCGCCTTCCATCTGGGTACCTCGATGTTTTCGCAAATCTTGAAAGGAACGGGAGGATCGTACTCACAGGATCATCGCTGCACACGGTCAAGGATGTCATTTCAGCAGGCTCCCCTGTATTGGGATTATTTGCGGACCTTCGGTTATCTCTGATCCGTCCTCTTGATATCTTGAAAGGTCTTGCGAAGCATATGAGCCTTGAAAGGAGCTTCCAATTAGCTCCATACCTTCGAGACCCTTGGACCATTCAGTACATGACCTCGGATGATCTTGACCTGACACATCTGATGCTTCTATCAAGGTCGACAGTGAGAGGACTTGTTGGAGAGGTGTTCTTGGAGGAGGACCGATCATTGACCCAGGTCTATGAGGGCGTATTGCGGGCGCTTTCTCGGCGCATCTGGAAGCCATCCGAGATATCGGACCTGCTGTTCAGCAGGGGCATAATAAAGAAGCCGGATCCGCATCTCATAGCCCCGTACATCGCCAATATGGAGGCTATGGACCTGATAGTACGGACACCGATATATGGCAAGAAACAGATCATGAACAGGATCCGCTCCCCTGCCATTGCAGCCTCATATCTCTTAGACGAACGGCTCAACCATTTCCAGCAGGACCTTTCCCCCAAGTTCATTTCCGGGGTGCTCGAGGAGGCGCATCCCATATACTTCGAGCATTTCATAGGCGACTTCATCGTCCAGGCATATTCTGGAGTTGGTCAGTACTTCCTTTGCCCTGACTTCGATATCGACATCATCGTGACCAGGGGAAAGAAGGTGGTTTGCTGCGGAGAGGTCAAGAGCGGTTCGGTCCGTAAAGAGGATGTGGACCAGTTCCTCGAAAGGACAAGACATCTTAAGGGTGACAAGATAGTTTTCTCCCCGAGCCTGATAGAGGACGACCGTATCGTATCGCTCACTCCGGACAATGCACTGGACTGGTTCGAGCGTGTCAGTGGTGGTTGAAAAAGGCCAGAACGCTTACCAATTCCGAAACACTTAAATAGTCCCTTTATAGTATTTGCGATTCCTAGTACAAGGTATACGGAACATACTAGTACAGTAGGTGTGAAAATGAACCGGGAGGGCAAGGGCACTTTCAAGACCATGGTCGCGATCCCCGCATATAATGAGGAGATCTCGATAGGTTCTATGGTCGCTCTCTCGAAAAAGTATGCTGACATCGTCCTGGTCATCGACGATGGCTCCAAGGACAGGACCTCCGAGATCGCGGAGAGCCTGGGTGCCGTGGTCATACGACACAGGACCAATCACGGCAAGGCATGGGCTGTGCGGAGTGCGTTCAAGGCTGCGAGGAAGAGTGGGGTGGATGCACTGGTCCTTGTGGACGGTGATGGTCAGCATGATCCTGGTGACATCCCGCGTTTTGTCAACCCAATCAAGAAGGGCAAAGCACACGTCGTCCTTGGCTCGCGTTTCATCGACAAGGAGGGCACCAAGGAGATGCCTGGCCACAGGAAGGCTGGCAACCTGGTCCTATCGGGCACGACATCATTGAGTGCGCTCAAGTGGGTCTCGGACTCGCAGTGCGGCTACAGGTCGTTCTCGAAGAAGACGTTCGGCAAGTTCTCGTTCAATGAGAAGGACGGGTTCGGTGTGGAGTCGTCGATGATTGTGGAAGCTTCCCGGATGAAGTTCAGGATAATCGAGATACCCGTAACTTGCAAGTATGATGGGTTGAAGGGAGCGCACACGAGGGGGCCGCTGGGGCATGGGTTGATGGTGTTGACGTTCATCTTGGGGATGGTGCGGGACAGGCATCCGTTGATCTTCTTTGGGGTGCCAGGGTTGGTGATGATGGGTATTGGGATTGCCTATGGGTTGCAGAAGTTCTATTATTATCAGCAGTTCGATACACTCTATCTTGGGCCCGTCATATTTGCCACATTCCTTACACTTGCTGGAATGCTTTCTGTGTTCACCGCTTTGATACTTAACAGCATGCAAAATATCGTTGCCAGGATGAAGAGGGGCTAATATCACAACACGAGCGATTTATTCGAAGAAGGCCGGACCCTTCTGTTACACGCTGCTCAATACTGACCCCGGATGGGAATGAGGGATGGGGGCTGTCGTGGTGAGAGCTTTCTATCGAGGAATAACATGATCTGTTTAATTTTAGGAACAAGACCTGAGATCATCAAAATGTCTCCAATCATTAGGCTGTGCCAGAAAGAACAGATACCATTCCAGCTGATCCATACTGGTCAGCATTATTCTATCAACATGGACCAAGTGTTCTTTGAAGAGTTACATCTTCCACAACCACATCATGCATTGGATGTAGGAACCAAGGCATCGAAGCAGGGCCATCAGACTGGAATGATGGTAGAAGGGATTGAAAGAATCCTATTGGGGATGAGACCCGAGGTTGTTCTTGTCCAAGGCGATACTAATTCAGTGCTCGCAGGAGCTCTTGCAGCATCGAAGATTCACATCAAAGTAGGTCATGTTGAAGCAGGACTTCGCTCATATGATCGACAGATGCCAGAGGAAGTAAATCGAATCCTGTGCGACCATGTGTCCGATTACCTCTTTTGTCCAACAGATGGATCTGCAAAGAATGTTCGGAAAGAAGGAATCGTAGAGGAGAAGATCCACATCACAGGTAATACAATAGTTGATGCTGTCACAGCGAATAGTATCATCTCGGACCAAGAGTCCATCATCCTTCATGAAATGGCCCTAGAATCAGGTTCTTTTATTCTGTTGACAGCGCATCGTGCTGAGAATGTTGACAATGAAAGCAGATTTACAAGCATCCTCGATGCCATAAAGAAAATTGACTACCCCATAATCTATCCGATTCACCCAAGAGCGAAGAAAATGGCAGAGGAATTCGGACTTCTTGATCAGATCCCAGAAACATTGAGGATCGTTGATCCAATTGGATATATGGATTTCTTACAGCTTCAGAAGAATGCTAGACTGATGCTCACAGACTCTGGAGGTATTCAGGAGGAGGCCTGTATTCTCGGTGTACCTTGTCTAACCCTTCGAGAGAACACCGAACGGCCCGAGACGGTTTCAGTCGGAGCAAACGAATTGATTGGATGGAAAACAGACAAGATTCTCAATAAAGTTGAGAATGCTCTACAAAGTAGAAAGGATTCTGGGTTCAGCAATCCATTCGGAGATGGAAAAGCATCAGAAAAGATATTGCAGATCATAGGAGTGTGTTGAAATGAAGATCTCAGTAATTGGATTGGGATATATCGGGCTTCCAAACGCTCTACTTCTAGCTCGGGCAGGTCATGAGGTCATTGGTGTGGATATCAACGATGGGATTGTTGAGAAATTGAAAGGTGGTGTTCTCCCGTTTGATGAGCCTGGATTGCAAAAACTATTCGAAGAGGCCAAGTTAAAGTTCAAGGCTCAATCTATGGTAGAGAGTTCCGATTGTTACATCATCGCAGTACCAACGCCACTCGATAGTGAGATGAAGATAGCTAATCTCAAATCTGTCAAAGCGGCATCGGAAGCGATCGCTCCTCACTTGAAGAAAGATGATCTTGTAATTTTAGAATCTACGGTCCCCCCAGGAACATCAGTGAATTACGTGATTCCATTACTTTCCAAAGGAAAGGAGCGGGAATTCCTATACGCTCATTGTCCTGAAAGAGCTATACCTGGAAAGACTCTGACCGAGATGTGTAACAACGATCGCATTCTTGGTGGTATCGATGATCAGTCGAGATCTGCTGCTATTGAGCTCTACTCCGGGTTTTCCTCAGGGAAATTGTACGCTTGCGACGTGACAACTGCAGAATATGTTAAACTGATGGAGAACACCTATCGTGATGTCAATATCGCTTTAGCAAATGAATTCGCACTGATAGCAGAAGAGATCGGTGTTGATGTTTGGAAGGCTATAGAGCTTGCGAATAAACACCCTCGGGTCGATATTCTAAAACCAGGGCCAGGGGTAGGTGGTCATTGTATCGCGATAGATCCTTTGTTCATGTTAGCCAAAACATCTAACGCCAGACTTATCCCTCTTGCTAGAGAGATAAATGATTCGATGGCAATCCATGTCGTTAAACATGCAAAAGAGATGTTGAAAGGGATCACGAATCCAACGATTACTCTGTTAGGATTAGCTTACAAAGCTAATGTCGATGATACGCGGGAGAGTCCAGCATTTAAGGTAGCACGGATCGCTGAAACTGAAGGAATGAATGTAAGAGTATTTGATCCCCTCATTAAGGACTTTGATGGTAATTATGGTGATATCGAGGCTGCAGCTATGCAGTCAGATTGCTTGATATTGGTCACCGACCATGATGATTTCCGATCGATAGATCCGAGCTCACTCCAAATGAGGAATTTTAATATTATTGATACAAGAGGAATTATTGATCTCGACCTATGGTTGAAGAATGGATTCAATTGTAAGAGAATCGGTCTGAATGAATGATGAGCGTGATACCGTGAAGAAGCAGGTCTGGATTGACATCATCAATCCATCTCATCCATTGTTCTTCAATCCGGTAATCAAGGGTCTAAAAGAGGATTTCAAGTTTAATATCACATTACGAGAACGGGGAGAAACGGTCAAACTAGCCAAGCAGATAGGTATTCGAGGAACTCCAATCGGTCAGGATTATGAGCATCCTCTGTTGAAGACGTCATCAATAGCAATCCGAACTTTATCTTTGGTGAAGGATGTTGGCAATTTCGATGCAGCTTTATCTTTCGAGAACCCCATGAGTGTAGCAGCCTCGAAGGTTAGAATGAAACCATCAGTGCTCATGCTTGATAATGACTTGAAGTATAAGATCAAAGGGAATGCTATTCAATCACTTGAGTCAAAATTGAAGACATCTGCAAACTACCTCATCATACCTGAGGCATGCTATCAAACATTTTCGAAGCATGTTCGAAATGAAAAGATCATCACCTATGGTGGCTATAAGGAAGATGTCTACATAGCTGACCATAAACCCGATCCTAGTATTCTTGACCAAATTCCTTATGATGACTACTATGTCATTCGCCCAGAGGCGTTAGCCTCATTCTATGTTGAGTCAAAAGGTTCCTTGGTACCAGATCTGTTGAAGAGTTTCAAAGCAAAACGAATGAATGTAGTTTTACTACCCCGTGATAAGAGTGATCAGAAGTTCAAAGGTGGAAAGCGTGTACACATACCGAAAGAGCCCTTGAACGGGTTAGATCTGATCCATTATTCTTCTGGAGTTCTGACAGGTTCAGGAACAATGGCGAGGGAAGCTGCTGTTATGGGAAAGAGGGCTGTATCATTCTTCCCAAACAGATCCCTTCTATCTGTGGACCAGGATCTCATTGAAAAGGGTAGGATGATCCATTCGCGCCGACCAAAAGAGATAATGAAGTTCTTAGAAAGAGATGAGTTGAACGCTCGTAAGAAAGAATCCAAGAAAACTAAGCGGAAGGTATTACAGATCTTGGAAGGGGTATTGAATGAGTGATCTGAGTCGAGAAGAGATTGCTAATACTCTAAAGGGTTTAACCCGATATGTTATTCGTGAGAAGTATTCTGGTTTCGATCCTTATGATGCCTTGAACTCAGAATCATTATCCAAGATACCATCGAAATATGGGAAGATTGCGGTTACTCAAGCATTTGTTTATTCCCCTATTGATATGAGAGATCTATTCAAAGTCAAGCGGGGAATTAATCCAAAAACCCTCGGTCTTGCTTTACGATCCTATTGCTTATTACATGATCAGAAGGAGTTCAAGAAAATCCCAATTCAAGATGAGATCTCCAAGGTCGTTAGGTTACTGAAGAAGTGTAGGGCGAAAGGATATTCTAATTATTGCTGGGGCTTTAACTTTCCTTGGCAAGATCTTACTCGATACTCTGAAGAGAATGTTCCAACAATTGTCAATACTTCTCTTATTGGGAATGCCTTCCTCGATCTTTATGAATCCAAACAGAAGAAGTCAGATCTTGATGTAGCAATATCCGCATCAAAATTTATCCTTGAGGACTTAAATATTCACGAATCAAATAGAGGATTATGTTTTTCCTATACTCCGATCGATAATAATATTGTTCATAATGCCAACATAATGGGAGCAGGATTTCTCGCTCGAGTGAATCAGCATCTACAGGATTCCGATATCGATGGACTTGTAAGGAAGGCAACAAAATTTACACTATCGTATCAAATGAAGGATGGAAAATGGCCATACAGCTATAATCCAATGAAGAAAACAGAAAGGCTCCAAATAGATTTTCACCAGGGATTTATCCTAGATGCTATGTGTGATCTTATTGCCACCAGTAAGAAGAAATATCCATATCAGAAAGCGCTGAAAAGGGGAGCTCAGTATTACATGAAGGAACAGTTCCGACCATGCGGAGCATCAAATTGGAGAATACCTAGAAAGTGGCCGATTGACATACATCATCAGGCCCAGGGAATCATCTCAATGTGTCGGTTATATGAGATTTTTGGGGAAAAAAAGTACATCAACCGAGCCATGACAATTTCACAATGGACACTTAATAATTTGTTAGATGAGAGAGGATTCTTTCACTATCAGAAATGGCCAGTTGTTACGAACAAGGTCCAATATATTAGATGGAGCCAAGCGTGGATGATGTATGGATTGTCATCTCTATTATCTATTGGTTTTACCGCTTAATCATATTCAGAGGTTATCTTATGACGAAACCAAATATATTGTTAATCATTCTTGATAGTATGAGGCATGATACATTTGAGGAAAAAACTCTGAAGAAGCTGTGTCCAAATTTAAGCAAATTGAAGAAAGAGTCAACATTCTTTAAAAATGCTTATGCACAAGGCCCTTGGACGGTTCCATCACATATCTCTCTTTTCACCGGTTTATATCCCTCTGAACATAATATGATGTTTGAGGCACTTGGGAAACAAATTCTCCTACCTCCGAAATATGTCACGCTGCCTCAGATTCTTAAAAAAAACGGCTATAGAACTGCGGGTTTCTCGAGCAACCCTTGGATTGGAGAATTATCTAATACAAACCGAGGATACGATCTATTTATAGAGGCCAATCTGTCTGTTAGTAGAAATTCTGAAAACTTCTCGTCTTGGCCACTTATCTTTTCCTTTATTTCTCTCGTTACAAAACCGAGGAAACTAAGGAACTCAAAAACAGTATCAAGAGTGATTCAATACGTCTTATCCCATCCCAGGATTACTAACAAACTGATAACAATCGCACAGAGATGGATAGATCAAGTCTCTCGAGAACCATTTTTTGGATTCATTAACTTAATGAATGCCCACCCTCCATATGCTCCTTCCAAATCGTTTATGAGAAAAGCAACCAAACGATCATTCAGCCCAAACAGGATAGTCAAAACTAACTACAACATTCTTAGGTATACACAAGGAAAACATGAGATGAATAAATCAGAACTTAATGATGCAAAGGACATGTATCTTGCGTCAATAATGCAAATGGATTACGAACTTGGTCGCTTGGTTGACTATTTGAAGTCGAGAGATTTGTTCAAAAAAACTGTATTAATTATTGTACCGGATCATGGCAAGAATTTAGGTGATCATTCAAGGTCGAATGATTACCACCAACTTACAGATATATTTTTGAAGACGCCAATTATTGTCCATTATCCTAAATCTTTTAAGAAAGGGGTTGAAATTGATAGAAATACCGACATAATTGATATCTATTACACAATATTATCCCTTTCTGGAATACAAGCTCAGAGGAAGAGGGATTCATTAATGGATGTCGTAAAAGGTTTTGATAAGGGATTTGCCTACGCTGAAACGCCGATCCCATTTTCAAAGCAAGGGTCGGAAAAGGACTATGTGAGGATAGTTTGGATGAATGGTATAAAGTTTGTCAGATCAAAAGTTAAGGGTGATGTAATTCAATGCGAAACTCTTGGAAGTGAACCACGGATAACCTCAAAAGGTATGATGAAGAATATTGGAAAAGGCGCACACTGCTTGGATTTATTTGATAGTAATCTTATAAAGCCACGCTCAAAGAAGGGCGAACTAGATGGAGCCATATCAAAGATCAAGATGAAAGGGAGATTATGATCGAGTTTACGATTACACTGGATTATGAAATATTCGGTGATGGTTTGGGAGATGTAAAAACCCACCTCGTCAATCCAACTGACCGTATCCTGAAGATCTGTGATAAGTGCAAGGCTAAAGTAACAATTATGTTCGATGTTGCAGAATACTTAGCGTTTAAGCAACATGAAGAAAAAGGGCTGTTGGACCACTTGTGTTATTCTCCATCTAGTCTTATGGAACACCAGATCAAGGTTGCGGTTAGTGGTGGTCATGATGTACAACTACACATTCATCCCCAATGGTATGGATCCGAATTCTCAGATGGTTCATGGAAATTAAGGATGGAAAACTGGAGGTTACCTCATTTGAAGAAATCTGGTAGAGGGGATGAAAGCATCCCTTCGATTGAAGAAGCTATGAAACAGGGAAAGGAAACTCTTGAAGGATTGCTCCAACCTACTTATAAGGGTTATAAGTGCCAATCATTCAGGGCGGGGGCATGGTGTATTCAACCTGAAGAAGAGATATTACAATCAATGAAAAAAGCTGGAATACTTGCAGATACTTCAGTGTATAAGAATGGCGTTGCAGACGACCGTTCATATTACGATTTTCGGCAAGCTAGAAAGAACTATGGATATTGGTGGACGACTCGGAAGAATATATGCAGAGTTGGAAAACCCGGTCAAAATATAATCGAAATCCCCATATATTCAGTGGATCGACCATTTCCCTCGTTAATTACTCCAACAAGGATATCGACAGTTCTAGCTAGAAGACGGTTGTATCGAAGTCTACAGAAAAATTCGCCTGTGGTAAAGAGACGCACACAATCTTTTCCAAAAATTCATCCGACAATCCCAATTAAATGGGACTTCTGTAATTTGAACGCAAAGGAGCTACTCTGGATGTTAAGATTAAGGAAAGCTCAACTGGACACCAATAAGAAGGTACCTCTTGTGATGATAGGCCACGCAAAGGATTTCTTCAATGATCAGGAACTGTTTGATTTCTTAACCATTGTGTCTACTGATTATATGGATCAGCTATCATTTACCACATTGAGTGAAGTAGTTGAGCGAATAATAGGTGATTTAAATTAATAAGATTATGATTCTCTATCGACACCGGGATCACACTGGTGGTGTAGTAAACTATGCTAGTCTATTAACGAAGCATCTGAATAAGTCAAAGTATTCATGCTACCATTTTTCTCAAGGACTTAAACCTTCTTGTCACAAGTCAATCTTAATACCAATAGCTTATATTTTACAGGCAATAATTTTTCCATTTATTCTGCTCAAAGAAAACCCTTCCTTAGTGCATGTGAATACATCATATCAATGGGGAAGTATGGCTCGTGATTCTTACGTAATACATATTTCAAGGCTCTTGGGATATCCAACACTGACTTTCATACATGGCTGGAATTGGGATCTTGCGCAAAAAATAAAGAGGAATCGAATATTGAAATTGTTAACAAGCAAAACATTGAATAGATCAGATCTAATCATAGTGTTGTCACAAACGTTTAAAGATGATCTTACTAGCATCGATGTTGATGAATCAAGAATATCTTTATCCTCAACTATGGTGGATACAAAAGGATTTCAACCAACAAAGAAGGAAATTAAAAAACCTATGAGAATCCTGTTTTGCTCCAGAATGGCAAGAGAAAAAGGTCCGTATGAAGTATTGCAATCAATCAAAATTGTGAAGAAAAAGTATCCGAGAGCCAGATTCTGGTTTATTGGGGATGGACCGGCTTTAGATGATTTGAAGGACTTAAGTAAGAAATTGAAAATTACTGAATCAGTAAAATTTCTTGGTTATGTATCTCGATCAAGGAAAATTAAAGTATTCCAGATGTCCCATATTTTTCTTTTCCCAACATACTATAGCGAAGGGTTTCCCACAGTAATAATTGAGGCAATGGCATCAGGAAATGCAATAATATCCACAAAGAATGCAGGGATAACAAGGGCGATACACAACGGACATAATGGTTATTTATTGTCAACTATGCCCGCGAATCCAAAAGAAATAGCTGAGCTAATAGTACATTTGATTGAAAATGAAATGGAAGTTAGATTGATGTCATCTCGGAATGTGAAAGCATCTGGTAGATATGATGTAGGGGTTGTTACGAAAGCTATTGAGACACATTATAGCCGAATTATAAAGGTAAATGGATAGTGATAAAATCTTCAGGAGAGATATAGCGTTATCATCATTCATAATTATGGCTACATTATTTCTGCTAACTTTAATTAAGTTTACTGGACATATCAACATAACAACTGATGAGGCGATAGTATTCAAAATCCCTATATTATTTTGGATACTGATTTTAATTATCCCAGGACTTATTGTATTAAATCTCACAATAACTCGTGACAAGAAAGTATGTCTCATCATGTCAGTCTTGTACTTCATAGTAGTATATTCATACCATCTATTTTTCATCATCCCTTCATTCCAAACTGACATGGGCGCAACTGGATATTTCATAACATTGATGGATGGTTCTGCCACGATTCCAGTAGAGAAATATGATTACTTCCAGTGGCCATTGTTCTTCACTTTTCTCATGGTTCTCCAAAATGTATTAGGGTTGAGTTATATCTCTCTGATTGCATTGTCATTCTTTTCTCTACTAGTTATGATTCCAGTATTTCTATCACTCTTCTTTTCATCCAAGACACCCGGGTATTATTACTTCATATTTCCTGTTTCATTTCTGATTCTCACTATATATTTTCTTAATGATCAGATGGTACCTCAATTCCTTGGCTATATTTATCTTATACTGGCTATGGGTTGTTATTTGAAATACCAGGAGAAAAAATCCAAACTTCATTATTGTCTCATGTTACTATTCTATGGGGTATGTGTGTTTACACATCCCTTTGTTTTTATCTTTCTTCCAGTTGCATTGCTTTTGGAAGGAGTGATCCCGAAGCTAAAGATGAAAGGGATAAAAAGGTGTACAGAAAGAATATCAATCATTCCATTTATGGTTATATACGCATTTGGATTCTTGTATCGATTTATGAAAATCCAATCAGTCTTACATAAAATGTTTTATGCAAGCGATGGAAGAGGGGAATCCTGGTTCATTCTCTCGTACCTCATTGGTGATAAAGAACAGGTGGGTGTAATCTCATATTCCACCCATCCCCTGTTTCACTTACTTTCAAATGAAATATATTTAGTATCAAGGTATTCAACAATGTTGATCTTACTTGTTTTCGGCATAATCCTTTTATACTCATTCTACAAGAGCAGAAAGAATATAGAATCGTTTGATATTCTGATAGCAATCAGTGGTGGTTTGTGGTTTATCGCAGGTCTTGTTGTACCTGCTATACTTGGTCAACGGGCATTTCAAGTGATTTTTCTAACCACATCTAGATATATAACTCACACGTACCTAAAGAATAGAGTTGTTACAATACTCATATTGTTCATTCTAATTGTGTTTCCACTAGCGTTTACATCAAATGTTGCGATAAATCATAGTATAAGCGGTGGTCAATTCATAGAAGATGAAAACACCATTGCTCCTGGATTATTCATCGATAACTATGGAGATTACAACACTACTGTTTTCGTTGCAGATCGATTCTTATATCCTTCAGGGGTGCCACAAGAAAAAACTCTGTTACGTCGCCCTCCAGAGTATATTGTTTCCAATAAAACCGACATTGCTTCTATCGATATGGTAATAATTACCCCGAAACTAGAAAACCGGTTGATATTTTATGGATTATCCGAGATATCCTATGGAAATCAGACCGATAGGGTTTATGATATGGGTGAGTCATCAATAATCCATATTAATAAGTCAGTATGAATAATAGGAAATGCTTACATGAGAAAAAACAGAATAAATATACTATTCATAACAAATGATTTCTATCCACATTATCGTTCAGAGATAACAGAACTTTTTGAATATGAATTAGCGAATAGAGGATACTCTATCCATTATCTATCATTCACCCGTGATAGTAAAGATCTTCAAATTCATCATAAGAATAATAATCATTACTACATAATGCCAATCCGACCTATAACTCCATACCACACTATAAATAAGAAATTTAAGCTTAGTAAAATATCGACTTTAATTCGCAAAATAGTCAAAGGAAAACAGATTGAAATAATCCAAGTTCGTGATTGTCCAGATCAGGGAAGGATTGCATACAACATTGCAAAGGAACTAAACATTCCATTTTGTTATTATCTGACATCCAACTTTACAGAATTCAATAAGCAGGCCTTTAGATTCCAAAAGAACTTAGCGACATTCTATCTTTACATTAGCGGTCATATCAATGACCATAGGTATCGAAGTCTAATATCTAAATCAGATCTATTTGAAGCGTGTACTTCATCACTAATTAAATGCTATGCTGATGAGATTCCGAAGGAAAAGACCTTGGTTCTTCCTATGTGTCCACCAAAGGTTTTTTTTGAATCATCCAGGATATCAATATCTAACAATATGAATCTCATATATATCGGGCAGATTTCTCACACACGGAATCCATTTTTCCTGATCAATGTAATTCATAAAGTGAAAAAGGAGATACCTAACGTATCTTTGACCTTTGTAGGTCCATTCATTGGACGCCAATTAAAAGTTAAGATGCAAAAGAGAATTAAGAAGCTTAATGTTGAATCAAATATTGTTATAATGGATCCAATAGAGAAGAATCAAATACCAGAGCTACTGAGTAATTACTCAGTTGGTGTATCACCGTTGCCACCAGTATCCTGCTTCATAATGTCATCTCCAACAAAGGTGTTAGAATATTTATCCGTGGGATTGCCAGCCATATGCAATAAGGAAATTAACGATCAGGATGAAGTAGTTAGAAAAAGTGGAGGAGGGTACTCAATTCCTTATAATGAAGAGGATTTTGCACGAGTATTAATCAAGATGCTCAAGGATCGAGAGACTCTTGCTAAGATGGGTCGCAATGGCAGACATTGGGTTTCTAAAAATCGAACATATGAAAGATTAACAGATCAATTAGAATCTCATTATCGGAAGCTATTATCATAAGATGCGGGTGGTACTCTGAGTAAACTTAATAATGCAACCGATATAACAAACATTGTAATATTTGTTTCAGATTCATTGCGATTTGATTATACTCCAAAGAAGATCCTGAAAATGGGGAGATCTTATAAGACAATTGCTTCATCTTTGTATACAGCATCATCATTTCCTAGCATCTTCACAGGGCTATATCCCCCTAGGCACAAGGTTTTTAATTGGCAGAACAGAATATCAAGAGGCAATCGGGGCATGCTTGATATGAGAGGATTTGATATCTCTCTTAGATGTGAGACTACTTGGACAGATATGGGTGATGATTCCCAAATACATGAGATCTCTGGCAATCCCCATAGTAAGTCATTGGATGATATGGAGGAACCGTTCATATACATCGAAGATGACAAGGGAGGCCATTGCCCATATGGATACTCTTTCTCAGATTATAGTGGCGGAGGATGTAATGAATTCTTTAGAGATTACGGACGAAAATGCAACAAGGTTCTCAGAAGAAAATATCGGGAAAGTGTCCAACAGAGTATTCGAAACTTTCAGGGAAGAATTGATCAATTAAAAGATCGGGGACTGCTAGATAGTACACTTGTCATTTTCACTTCAGATCATGGAGAGTTATTAGGAGAATATGGGGGTCTTGTTTCACACGGTAGACCTCCTTGCCCTGAACTTGTATATGTTCCAACTGTTTTCATCCATCCATCAATAAAACCAAAGATGGAGAAGTCTATCATTCGTCATGTTGATATTTATCCAACCATTTGTGGAATGATGAAAGGTTCTCGTTCTCCTAGAAACACCGATGGTATGAATATATTCGAGAAGCAACCGAAAGTTGGAATGTCATTCAGGGAAGGCGGTTATTTCAAATCTAGGGGATTTTTAAACCACTTCAATTACATTGGTCATTCAATATGGGATGAACGAGGAGGATATGTTTTTCATAAGCATGGAAAATATCGGATGATGGCATTCTTATTATACAAGATAATTAAGAAACATCCCGAGTTTATATACATGATTAACAATAATAAGAGAGATCCAATTGGCAAGCGGTTGGTGAAATATAAGTTAGCACTTCACCACATGACGAACCCTGAAATTAAGTATGGCAATCCAGTAATAACTAAAGAGCAAGCAAAAAAAATAATCTCCCTATATCTGGAAACTAAGGATAAGAAAGACGAGCGTTTACGAATATCTGTAAGAGATACCAAGAGGAAGTTATAGGGAAATATTATATTAAATTTTCATATGGCCATGAGAAGGAGATAATGATTATGAGAATCGCAGTTGTTCTAAAGAGTAATTTCTTTTTGAACAAAGGTGGTGCAGAATATCAAGCATATCTCATATCAAAATATCTATCTTCTTGCGGCCATGAAGTCCATTATATATATGAGGGAAAGAAAATTAAGAATCGCGATGGTATCCTGTATCATAATCTTCCAAGACGCTCATCTCCAATACAGATGAGTGAAGTAAATTATTCCAAACTCAAAGCAATTCTTGATGATGTTAACCCAGACTTAGTATATCAGAGATGTAGAAACGCATATACTGGTCTAATCGGTAGGTATAGACGGATTAGAGACATCAAGTTCGTGTGGGCGGCAGCTAGTAACATGGATGTTGATGACAAAATCCATGTTAGAAATTTAAACGATTTCAGGAGATCCTTAAGCCGGCCTATGACAATCAGAGGAATTAGATCTGCGGACAAGATTATTGTTCAAACAAAGTTTCAAATGGGCGCAATTAAGAAAGCCTTTAAACTAGATAGCACATTGATACCAAACTCTCATGAAGTACCAAATCCGCCATTCATTAAGGATGACACACCGATTATTTGCTGGATCGCAAATATCAAAGACTTTCGTAAGTTGGAGGACTTCTTGAACCTAGCTGATACATGTAGAGATTTAGAAGCAAAATTTGTAATCGTTGGTAGACCCAGCATTGGATCATATCAAGAGATTCTCGAAAGAAGGATACAGTCATTGGATAATGTGTCATACCTGGGAGAATTATCGTTTGAAGAAGTAAATGATCTAATTTCACAATCTTCCATTTTTGTCCATACAAGCCTCATTGAAGGATTTCCAAATACATATATACAAGCCTGGATGCGCGAAGTTCCAGTCGTTTCTATCCATTTTGATCCAGATCAAATAATGGTAAATAATGGATTTGGGTACCATTCGAAAAACTGTAGACAGCTCCGGAAAGATGTACGTCGGCTGTATATGAATAAGGAGTTGCGTATGAAAATGGGTAAGAAGGCTAGGAAATACGCAGTAGAGAATTTTGATATTAGCCAAGTAGGAAAGAAGTATGAATCGCTTTTTCTTGAATTGATTAACGAGTAATAGAACATCATTCAATTATAATATCGGGACTAATCCATGTCTGGAAATAAAATCCTTTTAGGTGTCAAGAACGCATCATTTCTCACAGCGGGAAATTTAATTTCTCAAGTAATTTCGTTTGTAGGATTTCTCTACATAGCCCGAATACTAGGCCCTGAGGAATATGGCATCTACGCTACAGTCTTTTCTTTTGTGGCATTATTTTCTATACTATCCTTGAACGGATTGGACAAAGTCATATTGAGAGAAGGATCGAAGGACATCAAAAAGATTAGAAAGACATACGAGAACCTGATTGGTGTCAAGAATATTTTCATAATACTCTCAATTATTGCATGCATCGCTGGAGCAATAATTGCACCTTACACCATGAAGATTAAACTACTCATCCTACTTTTCTCAATCAACCTTCTTTTTATATCATACAATAAGTTTCATCATATAGTATATCAAGCTATAGAGAAAATGAAGTATATTGCTATGCTTCAAATATTGAATCGGTTACTTTTTGTTGCTTGCTCAGTAATACTTCTTACTCTTGGATATGGTGTTCTGACATTATTTATTATCATTCTCATCTCAAACTTATTGACTTTGGGATTGAATATTTATATTTCAAGAAAATTCATTAAGATTAACTATCTTGTTGGATTGATATGGGAAAAGAAACTAGTCACAAGTGCAGTTATTTTTAGCCTACTTGGAATCATCGGTTTCCTATCGACAAAGATTGATGTTGTCATGATCTCCTTGATGGGTTCGGACCCAACAGTCGAAGCTGGATTATATTATGTTGCCTATATCATCGTCCAACAAGGTGAGGTGGTAAGGAATTTCACAGCAATAGCATTCTTTCCACTGTTTGTAAAGCGTTTTAATAAGAATTCTAATGAGATTAATCTTAAGCAATGGATATTTTTTGGTATCATTACAAGTATGGTAGTATTGATTGGCACCTTAACAATTTCCATATTCTCTGAACAAATCATTACCTTTCTATTTGGCACAGAGTATCGCCAATCGGGAAAGATATTTGGAATATTAATTTTATACTTATTCTTAATCTTCTTTTCTTTACCCTTCACAAATCTCATGCAAGCAACGTATAATGAGAAGAAGATCCTATATTTCGCTTGGATTGGTCCAGTATCAAATATCATCTTAAATTTCATTCTGTATAAGCATTTTGGATTGATAGGAATTGCTTATTCAACATTAATAGTAACTTTTGTTATGACGGTTCTTTACGTTGTAGTATCCTATTTTACATTTAAAGCGTATAAAAATGATCCAATCACACCTGAGTAATCTCCCTGTTCCCGGTAATGAATAATATGGGATAACTATGAAAATATTATATATTACAACAGAGAAACGTGCAACGTTTGAGACGTTTCTAAAACTTCATGATAGATATGGACATGAAATTCATTTAATAGGAGGCCATCCCGATTACAGACAAGATAAACGTGTTACACGACATGATATTAACTTGTTCATGAAACTTATTCGATATGTGAATAAATACTTGAAGATCGTTGATAAAGAATCGTTCCAAAAGAAATTGATAATCGATACTATGGAACGGGAGAAACCAGACATAATCCACGCAATACATGTTAAAAATGGCTATATCCCAACCAAATGGAATCCTGGAATCCCTGTAATGATCACAGTTGTTGGAGCGGATATTTTTCGAGAACCTTTCGAATCAAAGCTGGTTTATAAAAGAACGAAACAGACGTTGAGGAGAGCAAATTTAATTCACACATCTAGCTCAAAAACGGAACTACTCCACATGAAGGAACGATTTCAGATTGATATGGATAAAACGGTCATCAACTATGGATATCGTGATGAAAAAAAGATTATCAAAGGATGTAAGACTGCGTCAATAGTTATGGAGAAGTATCGGATTCCGACAAATAAATTCCTTATCTTTCTTCCAAGAGGGATGCGGGACAAATTTAAACCGGTTCTTTCAATTATTCCCGCCATAAAGCAATTAAAATCTAAAGGTTATAAGATTCATATTATTGCTCAATTATTTGGAGATGAAACTCTTCGAAAGAAGTTCAAAGAAGAGGTATCAATAAATGGCTTATCCAATGATTTCACCTTCATTGAGGAATGGATACCATATGAGGATCATATCGGAATCTTATCTTTATCACAATTAATGATAAATCTCGCAGAAGATGATTTACTAGCAGCTCCTATTTATGAAAGCATGCTTGTTAAAACCATACCGTTACTATCAGATATTCCGATTTACTCTCAATTCTTTGAGGGAGATTGGACGGTGTTTTTTGTCAAGAATTATCATGATTACGAGTTAGCTCAGAAGGTTGCTTATATATGTGATAATATTAATGACATTCAAAAGGGCACCATTCAGAATAGAATAAAGATTAAGAAAATGTTCAACCCAGAAAAAATCCTTAGAAAATATGATAGAATATACACGAAGTTGCATAGAGATTATCATTTGAAATGAGGTAATAACTTGATTATCGCTGTTGTTGGACTTGGTTATGTTGGGCTTCCATTAGCCAGTGCATTCTCTCAGAAGTATCATGTAATTGGATTCGATATCTCTCAAGAGAGAGTTGCTCAATATAAATCTGGTATAGATTTGACCCATGAAGTCGGTGACGACACTCTTCGTAAAGCAGATATTCAATTCACTTCTGACGAAAGTGCTATTAACCAAGCAGATATCATTATCGTAGCTGTCCCAACTCCAATAAAGGAAGATAATCAACCCGACCTTTGTCCACTTTTATCCGCAACAAAGATTGTGGGAAGGAATTTGAAATCAACTTCAATTATTATATTTGAATCTACAGTCTATCCAGGGGTTACCGAGGATATTTGTGTCCCCATCCTAGAGGAAGAATCTAATCTCAGGTGTGGCAGAGACTTCAAGGTTGGTTACTCTCCAGAAAGAATAAATCCTGGTGATAAGGTCCACACTGTCGATAAAATCATCAAGGTCGTTGCAGGGATTGATGGAGAGACCACAAAAAAGATTGCTGATGTTTATGGAAGCATTATCCCAGCAGGCATATACCGAGCCTCCTCGATAAAGGTTGCAGAAGCTGCAAAAGTTATTGAGAACACCCAACGTGACCTCAATATCGCTTTCATGAACGAACTTTCCCTTATTTTCAACGAGATGGGAATCGATACCAAGGAGGTCCTAAAAGCTGCTGGAACGAAATGGAACTTCTTGGATTTCACTCCCGGATTAGTCGGAGGCCATTGCATTGGTGTAGATCCATATTATCTCACATTTAAAGCTGAAGAGCTTGGTTATCATCCTCAGGTCATTCTCTCTGGTAGAAGGATCAATGACAATATGGGCAAACATATTGCAGAACAATGTGTGAAGTTGATGATTGGCTCGAACAAGAACGTCAAAGGATCTGTTGTTAACATCCTTGGTTTGACCTTTAAGGAGAATGTACCTGATGTAAGAAACACGCGAGTCATTGATATCGTACTTGAACTGAAGGAATATGATGTAGAAGTGAATGTTAGTGATCCCAAGGCCTCATCAGAGGAGGTGAAAAAGGAATATGGACTAACACTCGTTCCGTATGCATCACTTCCCAAAGCAGATGCTGTGATTCTAGCCGTTCCACACAGAGAATACAAAGTCCTCTCATTAGATGAGATTCAATCATTATTGAAATCTGAAGATGGTGTGTTCATTGACATCAAGTTTATATTCGATAGGAAAGAAGCGGAGAATAAGGGCATGATATATTGGTCACTATAGGGGTGAATATTTGGTAAATATCCTAATAACTGGTGTTGCAGGTTTCATCGGGTCAAACTATGTTCACCAAGTCCTAGTGAAAAACAGAGGGACCCAAATAATTGGTCTTGATAAACTTACATATGCTGGCAATATTGAAAATCTCACATCAATTATTAATGAAGATGATTTTATTTTCATAAAGGGAGACATCTGTGATCGCAAATTGCTTGAAAAGATTTTCCATAAGTATGAAATTAACCAGATTATTAACTTTGCTGCAGAATCTCACGTCGATAGATCAATCCATGATCCTCAAGTATTTCTAAAAACAAATATTTTAGGAACACAAACACTATTAGAAGTAGCAAAAACCCATTGGTCCATAGATACTAGTTGGAAAACAGGATGTAAATTCCTTCAGATATCGACAGACGAAGTATACGGTTCCCTTGGTGCGGAGGGTAAATTCAATGAGAATACACCACTGGATCCACATTCACCTTATTCCGCTAGTAAAGCAGCTGCTGACCTGATTGTGCAAGCATACCATGATACGTATGGCATACCAATGAACATTACACGCTGCTCAAATAATTTTGGACCTTATCAATTTCCTGAGAAATTGATTCCTTTGATAATTCATAATGCGCTGCATCATAAGAAGCTACCCATTTATGGTGATGGGCGCCAGATTCGGGATTGGATATATGTACTAGATCATTGTGATGCTATCGATATTGTCTTGAGGAATGGAATTTCAGGAAATATTTACAATATCGGTGGAAATAATGAGCTTGAAAACATTCAATTGGTCAAAGAAATCATCTCAATTCTGAATGAACTTACTGAAGACTCATCGATATGTAACAATTTAATCGAACATGTCACTGATCGCCCCGGCCATGATAGAAGATATGCAATAGATTCATCAAAGATCGAAAGTGACCTTAAGTGGCAACGCAGATTTATTTTCTCCGATGTTTTACGAACTACTATCCAGTGGTACATGGATAATCCAGTATGGATAGATAATGTTATCACGGGGGAATATCAGAAATTCTATGAGCAGAATTATGGCAATAGATAAGATTGATCGAGGGATTATATGAAGGGAATCATATTAGCAGGCGGTTCTGGATCACGATTGAATCCTATGACAAGAGTGATTTCAAAACAGTTATTATCAATTTATGACAAACCAATGGTATACTATCCAACATCAGTATTGATGCTTGCAGGGATAAGAGATATTGTCCTAATTTCGACACCACAACACATCGATCTCTATAAGAAATTGTTTGGTGATGGTACAGGTCTCGGATTACGATTTCAATACATTATTCAAGATCATCCTCGTGGTCTTGCAGATGCTTTTCTGGTCTCGGAAGAATTTATTGAAGATGAGAAAGTAGCCTTAATATTGGGTGACAATGTATTCTATGGTCAAGGTTTTTCTGATGTGCTCGATAGTGCCTCAAATCTTCATGAAGGTGCGTTGGTCTTTGGTTATTATGTGAAAGATCCTGAAAATTTCGGGGTTGTTCATTTTGACGACAGGGGAAAAGTACTATCACTAGAAGAAAAGCCAAAAAACCCCCAATCTCACTATGCAGTGCCTGGTTTATACTTCTATGATGAAACTGTGGTTGAGAGAGCAAAATCGCTCAAACCCTCGGATAGAGGTGAATTGGAGATTACTGATTTGAATATCTCATATCTAAATGATAATCAATTAAATCTTCAGTTGCTTGGCAGGGGTTTTGCGTGGCTTGATACTGGGACTTGTGACGGTCTACTTGAAGCTTCGAATTTTGTAGGAACTATACAAAAAAGGCAGGGACTTTACATCGCCTGCCTTGAAGAAATCGCATTCAAGAAAGGATTCATCTCTGCTGGAGAATTGAAACAAAGAATCGATCTTCATGAGAAAACTGAATATGGAGAATACCTGAAACAGTTGCTTGATAGGTGATATCTTGATCTATACGACCCGACCCTCTCTTCCCGAATATGAGGACTACTGTAACCTCCTCCGTGATCTATGGGATAGTCGTTGCGTTACAAACAACGGAAAATTTCTATTGCAGTTCGAAGACCGGTTGAAAGATTATCTCCGGGTTAGTAATTTAATATCAACAAACAATGGGACCAATGCTTTAATGATTGCTTTGGAATTACTTGAGATGGACGAGGGTGATGAAGTAATCACCACACCGTTTACCTTTGTTGCAACAGTCTCCTCAATCGTATGGCAAAGATATCGACCTGTATTCGCAGATATTGACCCTCACACGTTTAACATATCTCCAGAGAGTATCAATGAGAAGATTTCTGATAGATCAAAAGCAATTTTGCCAGTCCATGTGTTTGGCAATCCTTGTGATGTCGAATCCATTGATGAAATTGGGAAGGAACATAGTTTAAAAATCATCTATGATGCAAGTCATACATTTGGAGTTCGATTGCTCGATAAGGAATTATACGCATATGGAAATGTGTCAACATTGAGTTTCCATGCAACAAAAGTGTTTCATACCATCGAAGGTGGAGCGATTATTGGGCCGGAAAAAAACTTAATCGACAGGGCCAGAATGATAAGCATATTTGGTATGAATGATGATGATGATCGAACAATTAATGAAGTTGGTATAAATGCAAAAATGAATGAGTTCCAAGCAATAATGGGGCTTCTAAATTTAAAAGATCTTCACGAGCGACACTCTCATCGTGAAGATTTATATAATCGGTATCTGAACGAGTTAAACGGTCTTGGACTACAGTTCCAACAACTCAGTCCAGATCTTCTGGAGTATAATTACATCTATTTTCCCATACTACTGAGGGATGTAAAGGAAACAGAGTTCTTAATTGAAGAATTAAAAAAAGCAGAGATTCTCCCTAAACGCTATTTCTACCCGCTGATTAGTGATATGGAACCATTTAGAATATTTTATTCTGATACACCGGTAGCTAGCTCAGTTTCGAAAAGGATTGTTTGTTTACCATTACATGGCTCATTATCATTAGAAGATCAAAGCAAAGTAATTGAGATAATTCGTTGCAATCTCTGAATCAAATCGTTATTATTAAGATTATTCAGGAGTGATATATCATGGTCAAAATAGTTATGTTGGGTGCTGGGGGCCTTGCAAGGGAGATGATGGATATCTATAATGAGCAGGGTCGGCTCGATGATTTCGAGTTTTTAGTAGAAGATAACAGTCGTGAAAGGAAGATAGTTAATGAGAAAAGAGTCTTTGATACAAATATCCTAAATGAAATATCTGAAACTGAGCGACCAGAGTATCGATTGATTTGTCCAATCGGAACCCCAAGGCGTAAGAAATTGATCGAAAGGTGTATTGATTTGCACTATCAATTTGATGACTTACATCACCCCAATGCATCGATATCCAAGTGGTCAAATATTGGCACGGGTGTAATCATATCAGCTAATAATATAATAAAATCACAAGCAGAAATTGGAGATTATGCAATATTAAACATGTCTTGTATTGTTTCCCATGATGCAAAGGTCGGAAAATACTCAACTATCTCTCCATTCAGTGGTCTAATGGGATTTGCGGAAGTGGGTGATGAGTGCTTCCTCGGTGCTGGTGTGAATATAATCCCTGGTGTGAAAGTGGGAAAAAGATGTTACATCGGGGCAGGATCTACCGTTACTAAAGACATACCAGATGATACAATGGCATTTGGAAGCCCATGTAAACCTATCAGGACCTTATCTCCCGAAGACTGGAAGGAATTATTTTAGATTACCCTGCAACCATTTAACATGTAAATCTTGAACGTCTCCAGTGTATTGAATCGATGTGATATTAGCATTCCTCGCTCCTTGTACAAACAATGCTTTATCATCAATATATAAAATTGACTGGGATTTACATGAAAATTTCTCTTTCAACAGTTCATAGATTTCATTTTCTGGTTTGACGAATCCAACGTCACATGAGAAAATTTTTACATCAAAGATATGATAACTTTGCTCATAGAAAAATTCCATAGCAGGTTTCTCTGTATTCGATAAAAAACCAATTGTAATCCCTTTTTCTTTGATTTCTTGTGCGAGATTGAACACACCTTCATTTTCCTTATAAGACTTTTTAAAGGCCTTTCGCCATAACGAGAATGAAGGAGTATCAACTCCAAGATCTCTGCATATGGATCTCCAGTATTCTTCTTCCTCAATAGCCCCTCTCTGGAAGTTAGTATGGTATTTCGGATAGATTTCATATAACCTTTCGAGCTTGACATCAAGCTCATATGCAGCTATCCTGAATATCGATTCAGAGGGATCTTCGATTAGGACTCCCCCCCAATCGAAAACAACAGCTTCAATCATCTATTCTGCATAGACTTGATGTAATATGGGTATTTGCCTCTCCATCACCACAACCCATATCTCTCACATCCCCTTTCCCATCCCTATGCCTCCCACCCTCATAACCGGCACAGCAGGCTTCATCGGCTTCCATTTAGCAAAGCACCTCCTAGACCGAGGAGACACTGTCATCGGCTACGACAATGTCAATGACTATTACGACCCAACCCTCAAGCAGGCCCGTATGAAGATCCTCGAGCCATACGAGAACTACACCTTCTACAAAGCAGACCTGTGCGATCGAGAAAAGATGGAGCAGGTAGTCAAGGACCACAAACCATCTATTTTTGTGAATCTAGCAGCCCAGGCAGGTGTCAGGCACTCGCTCACTGATCCTTTCACTTATCAGAAGAGCAACCTCGAGGGATTCCTCAACGTCCTGGAGGTATGTCGTCACAATGACGTAGAGAACCTCATCTATGCATCATCATCCTCTGTGTTTGGTGGTAATAAGAAGGTCCCATTCTCTGTTGAGGACAGCGTCGATCAGCCAGTGTCCTTCTATGCAGCAACGAAGAAATCGAACGAGCTCATGGCACACTCATATTCTCATCTGTATGGTCTGAACACTACAGGACTCCGCTTCTTTACGGTCTATGGACCATATGGTCGACCAGACATGGCGATGTTTCTGTTCACCGAAGCCGTACTCAACAACAAACCGATCGAGGTCTTCAATCATGGGGACATGACGAGGGACTTCACATACATCGATGATATCGTTGAAGGAACAACTGCCTGTATCGATAACCCACATCGATATGAGGTCTTCAACCTCGGCAACAATAATCCTGTCGAGCTCGAGTACATGATCTCTGTTATTGAGAAAGAGCTCGGGATGACAGCCGAGAAGAAATATCTCCCACTGCAACTAGGTGACGTTCCCAAGACCTATGCTGATATCGAGCACACCAAGGAGGTCCTAGGTTGGGAACCCAAGATCACGATCGAGGAAGGTATTCACAGGTTCATTGAATGGTATCGCGATTATAATAGGAAATGATCCTATATTTTAAAACCACAGATGTTTGTTGGGTGATGTTACTTTTATCAATCTCCATTTGTATGTGTTGATAAAGCCATCCCTTAAAATTCATCATTTCGAGGCTAAAAATGAACCAATCTAAATGGGGGAGATTGAATAATGGGTCTGCTGGGAAGGAGTCTACAATTTTGTAGGAAATTGTCTAACACCTTTATTCGGCGACCATATAATACTGTGAATATGAATATGGATCCAAAAGACCACATCATAGCATATTGGTGGAGGGGGGATGTTGAAAACAATTGGGGAGATGCATTAAATCCTATCCTTATTAGAAAATTTTCACTACGCCATCCAATATTAGCATCTGAAATAATTAATATCACCAGAGAAGATGTTTACAGTGTTGTTGGCAGTATTATTGGTGGGTTTAGTTCTGATAACTTAATAATATGGGGTTCAGGTTTTATTAAACCAGGATTGTTGCTGAAGAAGCCACCTAAACTCATTTGTGCTGTTAGAGGTCCATTAACAAGGAAATCGATAATTGAACAAGGATATGAATGCCCTGAGATCTACGGTGATCCAGGACTACTATATCCCTTACTATTCACTCCCAAAGTTAAGAAGAAGTACAAACTAGGAATAGTCCCCCATTTCATTGATAAGGAAAACGATTCTTTGAAGAAGTTAAGGTCTCAAAAAGATGTCACCATAATTGACATCCAAGGAGATATCAATGACATTGTCTCCAAGATCTGTAAATGTGAATCTATTGCATCTAGTTCACTACATGGACTGATCATTGCTGATGCATATCAGATCCCCTCAGTCCGTTTGAAGCTTTCGAACAACATCATTGGTAAGAATTTCAAATTCGATGATCATAATCTATCCGTAGGAAGGCGGGTAATCTCTCCATTGAAAATGAATGATGCAACTGAAATTGGAGAAATAATGGAAGCGATGCCTGAATATCATCTAGAATTTGATGGGACCAAACTTTTGGAAGCTTGTCCATTCCTCCACCGAACGATGAGAAAGAAGCTACTAGCGAAGATCACTCGCTTTCAGAACTTAACTTTGTGAAATTTCGGTCAAGTTGATTTCTCTTAAATACCTGACACTTTTTCCCCACTCGCCCCTGCTCCGAGCGCAAGCCCTCCCGAAACGTTCATCACCCTCTTCCCCCATCCCATCCTAATGCCCCCCCTCTACATCCTCCACAGTACCTCCCTCCTCCACGAGACCCTCACCCTCCTCGAAGCCCTAGACCGCACAGACGACATCCACGCCATCTTATCCTTGGACAGAAAGCACCACGACCCCATCAACGACATCCCCATCCAGCACATATCCATCCTGGACGACCTACCGATCGAGGACGGGCCTGGGTGCGAACTCGTCAGCGCCATCGCAACACCGAAGAGGAAGGAGCTCATCGAGAAGTATGAGTCAATGGGATTCGAGTTCCCAACCCTCATCCATCCCATGGCCAAGGTCGAGCAGTATGCCAAGGTGGGACGCAGCCTGATCGTTTTCGAGAACGTTGGTATCTCACGACCTACAACCATCGGGGACCACGTGTTCATCAATGAGTTCTGTTCAATTGCATCGAAGACCAAGGTGGGTTCGTTCTGTACCCTCTATCCATATGTCACACTTAATGAGGGAGCAGAAGTTGGAGATGGATGCTTCATCGGTGCCGACGTGACCATCAGACCTGGCGTGAAAGTAGGTGATAGATGCTACATCGAAGCCCGGTCCGTTGTGACCGAGGACATTCCTGATGACACTTACGCTGAAGGGGATCCATGCAGAGCTGGGAAGAAGAGCGATTGGCAGAACTTGTTCAAAGGGAGCAGATCCTATAAGCGCATCTGAAGTGAGAGGTGGTTTCAGCTCTTACCCTTCGCCATATACTTCTTGAAGTCGATGCCATCAATAATTTCATCCACCTCGTCCGAGCTCTCACGCTCATCCTCCTGGTCGAACGCATCCTTGATAAGCATCGCAACACCGGACATCAGGATGAGCACACCGAATATCACAGCCAACATCTGGACCCATCCGAACGAAGCGACAGAGGCGTCCGCCTGTGTGAAGTTCAAGCCTATCTGGTCTGCAAAAGCAGAAAGAAACGTGCCCAACATGCCGAACGTGATCAGCAGGAATGCGAACATTTTCACAAGATATCCTCCCTGAGATTATGCAAACAGGTGGTTTTCTTATACTTAAGTATGCGGGAGGATATTTGTGCAAAATGGTGAAAGACCATCTCCAAAGCATTAAATATCTAGTGGAATATTATTATTCCATATGGAACGAAACCCTTCCATAATAACACCGTTTAGGACAAATGAGTGTTTGGATCTCGCACTTGGCTCAAATACCAAGGTACGTATACTGAGGTTTTATTCCAAGCATCCAGAGATGGAGCTTACGAAGCGCGAACTTGCAAGATTGATTGGCTTAAGCCATACCTCCGTGAACGCTGCAGTTCCAGATCTAGTATCTATCGGTCTTCTCCAAGTAAAGTTCGCAGGGAGGTCACATATCTATAGTGTGGATAAGGATTCTTTCCTTCTTGAACCATTGTCGAGATTGTTCTTGTCAGAATCTGCGTTCACACAAGACATCATCGATCTCATTAAGAAGGAACTCAAAGGTGTTGGGATCTGTATCCTCTTCGGCAGCTATGCTCGAAAAGAGGAAATATACCCCTCAAGCGATCTTGATCTCTTAATTATAACAAGCTCGAAAGCTGCAGCTTGGGAAAAGATAGGCCCCCTCGCAGAGAAGATCCACAACAGGTTTCATGTGGTCCTATCGCCCATTGTTCTGACAAAGAGCGAGTTCCAGAGGAGAAAGGCTCAACCAGTTTATAAGAAAGCGATCGATCAAGGTGAAGTGCTGGTGAGAGAGAAAGGTTGGTCGATATGAGCAAGACCATCAAGACACGGAAGGTCCAACGGTCCAAGTACTCGAACTTCCTAAAGAAAGCGAAGGAGTTCAAGGACTCAATGGAAACCGTGCAATGGGCGATATCTATCTATATCATAGGTGTTAATATCAATAGTGGAAGTATCGGAGCATGAACCATCCCGAGACCGGTCCAATAATCGAACAGTTCAAAGCTGAACTAGAACGCATCTACGGCGATAGATTAATGGATATCATCCTTTTCGGTTCATATGCTCGAGATGAGGCCACGGATGCATCTGATATTGACCTCGCAATAGTCTTGGACAGAATAGAGGGTTCCCCAGGTCATGAGATTGATCGCATGATGGATGCAGCATACGACCTCATGCTCGATCACGCTGTCCTTCTCTCGTTGTATCCTGTTTCGAGCTCTGATCTCGAACATCGACGCAGTCCTCTTCTCATGAACATCAGGCAGGAAGGTATTACCGTAGACCCGTGAGATCGAATCCCTCCTCGGTCGCAGCGAAACCTATCTCTCATCAGCTAAACTGTTACTTGATGCCGGGGACAATGAATCCAGTGTTTCCCGGACTTACTATGCCATGTTCTTTTCTGTTGAGGCTTTACTGCTCACAAAGAACCTCTCTGTGTCCACCCACAAAGCATCCTTTGGCGAACATTTCATCAAGACAGGTATATTCCCAAAGGATATGGGAAAGGACCTATCCACAGCCATGGAGAAGAGACAGCTCGGTGATTATGAATCCATAGCTGTGATAACAACGAATGAGGCAGAGATCGTTCTAACCAAAGGTGAAAGCTTCTGTGCAAAGATCAAGGATCATATCCGGTGCAATGCCGATCGAAATTGTTAGGATCCTCCTCAACTTTTTTTCGAGCAAGCATTGTCTTCTACTCGAAGTCATCGAAATCCAGGTCATCCAAGTCTCCTAGGTCCTCTAGATCGTCCATATCCTCGTCTAGACCTTCGTCCACCGTGTCGTCTTCCCAGTCCTCGTCCTCTTCCACCTTGGGAACGGTCACCGGTCTTTGAGGTTCTTGAACCGGCACAGACACAGGTCTTTGAGGAGGCTCCTCCACCGGTCCTTCGACCTCAATTTCCTCCTCTGGCACAGCACCCTCTTCCGGTTCAACATCCACAAAGCCCTCATCCACAGGCCCGTCGTCCTCCGCAGGCTCTTCCTTCTTGCGTAGTACAAGCAATAGCACAAGCACAACGACCCACACCACTACGACCACAGCAAGCAGAGAACCGAACACGCCGTAGAACGCAACCGACCCAACGAACTCCTCTTCTGGTTCAGGTTCAGGCTCGATGGTCTGGTTATCTCCACCATCCTGGCCATCTGAGGAACCATCAGAGGTCTGGTTCACAATAACAACGATCTGAGTATAATCCTTGTCAGACATTGTAGGATCAGTTCCTGCCAAGAACTCAGCAGCATTCGATGCTCCATCGGCGTCTGGGTCTCCAGCTGGTCCTTGAGAGAGGTCTGCAAAGTGCATCATCTCCCACTCATCCAATAGGCCGTCAGCATCTGTATCGTTATCTTCGGTCATGTTCACAACAGGAGCATCAACAACGATCTCCACAGAGTCCATGTCCCACAGACCTGTAGAATCTGTGACAACCAATGTGACCTGATGCGTCCCAGGACAGAGGTTGAAAAGGACCACCGATCCATCACCAAAGCTTCCAGAGATATTGGATGACCAGTTATACTCGAGCACATCTCCATAGGCGATATCGCCATCGGTAGCAACACCACGAACGGTACTTCCATTGACAACGATGTCAACGACAGGAGCATCGTCCACAGAGATCACAGAAACGTTCACAGAGGTAGAACACTCAGCGATCGTATCGTTTGCAGTGAACATCATCTCTACAATACCGTTGAAGTCAGTATCGGGTACTATCGTAACAATACTATCGACCAATGTACAGGTCACTCCCTCATCTGAACTATACTGATGGTCCAACTCGTCCCCATCGATATCTTCGAACCACTCGGATAGGTCTATCTGAACACCAGGAGCGTCCTCGAACATCACGATGTCTTGCATCCCATCCACAAGCTCTGGAGCATCGTTCGAGTCGTTGATAGTAAGCATGAACGAGGTATGATCAAGCCCACCCCGTCCGTCCTTCAAAGTTACATTCACGAACCAAACGCCAATGTCATCATTGGTTGGCACACCGGATAGCACTCCATCCACAAGTGAAAGGAACGTAGCGTTCGTATCCAATGACCAGCTCATCTCATCCATGGTCGGGTCGATGTCAGATGCCGTGTACTCCACGTGATACTCCACACCCTGCACACCAACCAAAACATCTGTTCCGTTGATCTCAGGATCGTCATTGACATTATGCACTGAAACGGTGACGTTCTTGTTATCATAATACAAACCATCGAAGATAGTGACAGATACGTAGTACTCACCAACGTCAGAGTTATCTGGTATGCCGTAGAGATGGCCATCAGTAGGCATCGACAACCATGAGGCGTCTGTCTCCAATGTCCATTCCACATCAACTTCTGTTGCAGAATAATTCTGGGAGAAGGTTACATCCTCATCCACAACGGGGTTGATCTCATCCAAGATCCTGGCAGCTCCGAATGGATACTTCATTGGATATGAATCAACCTTCTCGGAGTCGCCAGCAAGGGAATATGGTACATCCACTATTCCATCCCATCCAGGCAGGTCTTGACCCGAGCCTGTCCTGTTGTCAGGCTCTGTCCAATCGGACCAGTGGTTTCCGACCATGGAGAAGTTCCATTTGTTGTTCCCCCCACCATCATATCCTTGTGAGAAGAAGGCTCCTACATTGTCTATGAAGTTGTTATGATGGATGTGGTTGCCCTGGGCATGGGACCAGAATTCGATACCGTATCGGAGGTTGTTCCTTATCAGGTTGTGTGAGACGGTGTTGTGCAATGCAGGTTGATGAGAACCCATTCCGGCTATAACGATACCACTGTGGACATTGTTCTCTATGATGCAGTTCTGAACTCTCGTCCAGCTGCTTTTTTGGATGTTCAGCCCGTTGGATGTGCAATTTCGGACGGTAGTGTTCTCGATGACAGAGCCTGTAGAAGTGGTTATTTGGAAACCTGTGCCAGCATGGTCGATCACAGAGGAGTTCATGAACACGGCCCCTCCAGTGGCTTCTCGGAACCCATATCCCGAGTTCATTATCAGATCAGCCCGTTCCACCCGAAGGTTCTTTGCACCATATGAGTAAATGCCATTGTTACACCCATAGGTGTACATGTCAGTAATGTTCGTTCGGTCCGAACCGGAGATATATATGGCGTCGGAACTACAGTAACGGAGATCGCAATCAAGAACCTCGACATCCTCTGAATAACTCACCGTTATTGGCCTTGAACAGTTATGGGCAGTGATTTCGGTCATGGTCACATTGTTCGATAGGATGCAAAAGACCCCATGGGAACGGTCCGACAGGTTCAATGGACCGACATCGATATTGTTACAATCGACAAGTATCAACTCTCCTGTGTCCAAGGGTGCAGACCTGAAGCTTTGTGATACCCAATAATACACTGGGTCTGAGTTGACAGTATTGCTCGTGTCGATATCAACGTTCTCAAAGTGAGGTAGATGCCATCCATGAGCCTCGATGCCACCTCCAACCATTGTGTTGTTCCTCAGATACAAAGAGCCTGCTGATGAGAACTTAATGCTCTCATCATGATCGATGAGGGTGTTGTTCTCGATAGCAACCCCATCCAAGCTGAATCCATTGATACCTGTCTCGCCATGGACGAAGGTGCAATTGTGAATCTCCGAGCCTTTTACTGAGTTTAGATAAGCGGACATCCATGTACTGTTATAGCCCGAGCAATTGTGCACCCAATAGCCCCGACAGCTTATCATGTAGAGATATACTGAGCAGTTCAAGAACGTGTTGTTGTACCATCTTCCATCTTTTGTGCTCATGCTCTTGAGAGCATAGTGAGTGTTCGTGAAATTACAACCACAGGCTGAGACATTGTCGGCTTTGATATTGATACCCGCTTTGTAATATGTCGTACCAATATATTTGAAGCCTGTGATATTGGTCCAATCCGCATTTACCACCATGATATCATCATCGAACGTGATCACAGAAGTTGTACCGTTCCCAATAAGGTTCAGCGTCTTGTTCACATAGACCTTCTCGTTGTACACACCATCATACACCCGGATAGTATCTCCAGCAGAAGCCAGCGCTATCGCATCATTTATCGAACTTTCATTCCCTGGACCGATACCACCAACGTAATACGTGGTCCCAATCGAGGCTGGAACATCAGCCTCCACGCCAAGAAGGACCATTGATCCCAGAAGTAGGGCCGTGGCCAAGAACAAGACCTTGACCTTCATTTGACCACCTCGTCATCAGTTCCGAGGTCATCCAGATCGAGGTCGTCTAGATCGTCCATGTTAAAGTCGTCCTCATCATCCATCTCGAGGTCCTCTTGTCCTTCCTCGGGTTGTTCCAATGGATCCTCCTCCTCTATAGACTCGGAATACAGGTCCTCTGGGCTTTCCTCTGGAACTTCTTCAGGTTCTTCATCTTCGACAGTGTTCTCTTCTGGTCCTTCCTCAGTAGCAATATCCTCAGGCTCTGCGGTCTTCTTACCACGCAGGACCAGAACAACGACCGTGGCCACAACGAGCAACACCAGAAGCAAAGCTGCTATCACAAAGAACCCAACAGCTCCAGCATCAACGCCACCGTCCTCTCCACCATCCTGTCCATCAGTGGCGTTCCCGCTGCCACCGTCACCACCACCACCATCGGTCCCGTTCACATACTCGATATCAACAGGAGCCTTCGTGACAGTGATGTTGATGGAAGCTTCGGCTACCCCTCCCAGATCATCTTTGACACGAACGGTGAAGGTGTATATGCCCTCGGTATCATACATCGCAGAGACATATGGGACTGAGGTGTCCTCTTCGAAATCCCTATCCCCGTGGAGGTCCCACTCATATCCAACAATACTTCCATCTACATCGGACGCTACAGCACTGACCGTGAACGTCTGGTTCACGACAACGGAAACATCTGATCCCAATCGAACCGTAGGAAGCACGTTCTCGATAGTGATGTTCATCTCATCGATATCACTGCTGTAACCATCATTGTCAACGACATAGGCCCGAACAGTATGCACACCAATGGTATCGAACGTCAATTGATAGGTCAGCGCTTCAGTATGCTCTGAATTGAAGATATCTTTTGTAACGTAACCCTCGCCAACATCGATCATTACGTGGGATATGAAACCATCAGCATCAGAGGCGGTGATGTCCAGTGTGAAAACAGTGAAGATCGTGCCTGTGTAAGCAGATAGAGAACAATCCATGACTGGACCAGTACCGACCACAGTGATCGTGACCGTGTCCATTGAATATGACCCGGAAGGGTCCGTCACCATGAGGTTCACGGTCTCGTCACCAACAGATAAGAAGCTCTCAGAAATATTGCATCCATACCGTGCACGACCGTCCTCGAAGCTCCAAGTGTAGTTCAACACATCATCATCGATATCGGAGCTTGTCCATCCAGAGAACGAGACTGCCTGTCCGATCCCAACAGAGGTCGCGGACACTTCGATATTAGCAATTGGACCAGTGTTCTTGACCTCAACAGAGGATGAACAGTTAGAACTACCGCCATCAGCATCGAACACGGTCAACTCAATTAAGAACACACCCTTTGATGTATACTGGTGGACCGGCGAACCATCAGTAGAGTTCGAACCATCTCCAAAGTCCCACAATACCGATACGATCCCTCCATCAGGATCTACAGATGTGGAATTGAACTCGAACACCTTGGTGATGAAACCCCAGTTCGCATCTATGGTGAACGAGGCGCTTGGCTCGATGTTCACAACATCAACGGTCATCCCAGCAACATCGCTCAGCCCTCTATCATCTCGAACAGTGAGACAAACATCATATCGACCTAGACCTGAATATCTGTGGACCGGATAGGGATCGTATGAGATGTTCCCATCACCTAGGTCCCAGGTATAGTTCAATGGAGCGCCATCAGGTGAATGGCTGCCGGTTGAGGAGAAGGCAATATCAGATAGCCTGTCGGATACCACATCTGACCCTGCTTGCGCGATAGGCATTCTGAACAGTGATACCATGCGTACAGCAAGGTTATCGGTCTCATGGAGTTCGGACACCAGGTCGTCCGGGTCAAGCTCTACGGTGACCTCGATGCTGCCATAGGAGCCGGTCGTGTTCCAGTGAACGGTGGTCTCCCAGGTCTCTTCTCTGGTCAAGGCGGGACAATCCACCTCTGATAGCAAGGTTGACCCATAAGAGAACCTCACCTTGATAGGTGGAGAGTCCTGAGTTCCCCAATTGATCACCGTAGCTGTGATATTCAGTTCGTCGCCCGCAAGGTATGGCATAGGCGTGACCGAGATCATATCCTCCCTGATCCGTGGATTGCAACCGCCATCACAGATCTCGATATCTATCCAACTCAGTCCATCCCTGTTTGAGCCAGCATCCCAAACATAAGCAAAGACCCGTACCTCTCCAACGATGTTCGGGGCTGTGAACTGGTGTGAGAAGGCACTGTTCGTAAAAGGCTTTTGAACAGAATCCAAAAAGTTCATGTCAGCATCGCGAAGTGTGATATTGACATTGCCCGAAAAGCCTGGTAGGGTCTGACCGGAAATGGTCATGGTCTCACCCTTCTCATACAGCACATAGTTGGTCGTGATGTTGATGTCCTCTTCTGGAAGGCCATAGGTCAATGCAGGGTCTCCTATGTAGACCATGATCTTCAGGTGGTATGCATCAGCACCCTGTATCAATGAAGAATAACACCTGGTACCCAGGTCCCTCATCTCGTTATTGAACACATCGTCCATGAAGAACCTGAACGATTTCTCTATCGGTGATGCGTAGGCTACCCGGGACGCTCCCCATGAAGCGATGGCTCCCTTATCCTCGATGACGACGAACTCCTCGATCATGGAGTTCGCCTGAGGCATATCGAACTGGGCATTGGAACAGGCAAGGGCCATAACGAACGGATACATGTCCTTGTTCGTGAGCCCCCTGATGTCTCCACTGTTGAAACATTCCCAGCTGAACGGATATCCATGTCCGCAGTACTCGACCAGAGCGGCTCCGTCATTGATCCCCTGTTTGATCTTTGACCTGCACACGGAACTGGACTCGTCCTCGTAATATGCCTCTTGAGTGACATTGAAACCATTGGGTGTGAGGTAATTGTCTGCATGGTCCTCGCATGTCTCTTGGAATACCCCCTCCCAGAACTGGACCTTGTCATCAGCATGGAACACTGCGTTCCTTCTCCACCCGTCCGTATCTGGAGTGGTCTCGTAAAAGATGATCTTGTCAACAGTGTACTCCGCCTCTTCAAGGGTTGCGAACGGCAACCTTCCTGGGATAAGGTCAGGGTACAGATCGTTTCCAGCTACACAGCAGAACCAGTTATCTGATGCCAGGTCCTTCTCATAGAACCCGAGATCATCGTAAATGTATGTAGGTACTAGACTCGAAGCTCTATCTGTTGTTGACCTGTATGCCAAAGAAGAATCACCAGCGAACAGGACGTAGGTTGGAGCCCCGTCCCAGTTGGAATAAGCATAGCTTATGAAGTTCCGGATGGCAGTAGGATCAGTTAGTCCATTTGAGAACTCATCATAGATCTGCTGAGTATTGATCACCGAAACGTTCAATCCGCTCTGGGTGGCCCTATGCGCTGCTAACTTGACTATCGGGTTGGAAGCATCTGACGCGTTATACAGGTCTCTGTGGGTAATGAGCAGATAATCCTCATCATTGGTCGTTGTGTTCAATCCAGCATGGACGTACTTCTCCAATGATACAGGCTTCATCTTCGCATCCTCTTCGACGATCACATACCTGTCAGTCCCATTGACTATCGTGTCACTGAACTCATACTTGTAGGTCGTTGAATCAGCAGAGATCGTAGGATTGATAACCCTCTCTGTTCTGTTGAACCCATAGACCTTGTAACCCTCGATAGAGCTTGTGGACATGTTGGTCACAACGAACTCATGTTGCCCTGCTCCCTGTGCATGCGCCGAATGGTTGAAATCGAAATAATCTTCATTCGCATCAAAGTCCTTCCAGTAATCCACTTCGATCCAATCGATGGTCTGGCTGTCCAGTCCGTCCCGGCCGTTACCTGGCATATCCAGTTCCACCTCGTTGGTTCCCTCGCGAAGGTCCCCGTTGGGTATCGTGATGTTCGGAAGCCAGAGGCCATAGCCTTTCCAGTCCTGCTCAACAATGGAGTTGTCGTTCACATAGATCCCCGTTGTATGCCACTCGTCCCCCTCGTTGTATACCTCCTCCCCTTGGACCCATGGCCTGACCACGACATCCTCTAATGTATCCCATGATCCCATCTCGAAGGTCGTTGCAAGGTTCATGGTCGTGGACCGGTAGACAAAGGTACCAGCATCATCCCTTACGGTGAAGTCACCAATGGTACCCTGGAGGTCTGTCCATGCAGGATAACCGCTGGAACGAAGGGGGTATCCGGAGAAGTCGTCGTTGTGGACGAACGGTGTTCCTATGGTATCAGACCCATTGATCTTGAGGTCCCAGAATTGGACACATGAAACGTAGCCAACATTGAATCCGACCTTGCCCCAGAGGTACGGGTTCGAGTTATCGGTATGGTCGATGTACAATGTGTCATCGATGTAACACAGTATCCTATTCCCCGTGGCGGTAATATTGATCCAGTAATCTTGATTGGTAGTTACCGAGAAATCAGCGTTCTTCAGGTTCTGCTTGGTCGATTGAGGTGTGGCCTTGCAAAGGGTCACCTTCGTGTTCGAACTGTCGCCGATGTACATCACATAGAACTCGTTGACGCCCTGTATCCTGAACATCACCGCAATGGCAGTGCTGCCGCGCAAGCGAGACGCATTAACAGAGATGTTGATGTTGCCCCATTCATCGCTGCCAGTCTGCTTCACCAATCCAGCCATGTTCGTCCAAGGGGCGGATTCACACTGGATGTTCGCCCAGCACGCCTCATCCCTGTGGTCGTGGCTTTCCATGTTAGCATGTGTGGCTTCGATGTCCTGTTCAAGGTGCAGGACCTTTCGATATGATGTTGGAGTTGTCCCACCAGAGGGGGTCAGGTCGATCGTGGCCATCCTATCACCAGCTACACCACCCCAGGTGAGCCAGTAGACATTGACATTGCTGTAGTAGTTCTCTACCCAGGTATCGTTGTCCCAGTATGCCGCACCCTGTCCGAAGAATGTAATGGTGTCGCCGCTGTCGAAGGAGGAGTCCCCTTCCCCGGTAACGTAGATCGGGACCTCTTGCATTGCTGGTATTGCAGCTCCGGGGGTCTCATCAAGCATCCCTCCTCCTGCATTCATCAGCCTGAAAGTTGTAGGGTCGATGGAGGTTGTATCTATACCTGCAGCATCAACCTCCTCCTCTGTTATCTCGTAGATGCCGCTATGGTCCACAGAGACCTTGAGATATGGTGGACCGTCCATGGGTTGGTATCCCACTGATGCCGGGCGTGGGATGACATCGACGACGTCCGGGTTGACAATGGTCGATGAGATGACCTGTTCGAACGGACCGGGTTCTGTGTACCTATATCCCTGGCCATCGGTGAACGTGAGGTCCACTTCGATATGGTCTGTGAACACGACCTCCTTGGTCACAGGGTCGAACTGTACCGGGTTGACCTTGACCTTTACGACCTCCTGACCGCGAATGAAGCCTCTGTCGACGAGCTCTACAAGTTGAGTGGGAAACATCCCCCTTGTCGTGTAGACCTGCTGGTCCTTGTAGAAATGGAACCCAAGTTCTGTTGAGGGGTCCATGACCGGACATGGGACGACGTTCACATCATCGTAGCTCGTCCGAGGTCCGTGTGTCACATCGAACTCTATCTGGGCACCAGCAGGCACCCCTACCATCCTTGTGTCGTAAGCAAGCATTGGTCGTCCTGGATCATTGGTCAGTGTCAGGTCGTCGACGTAGACGCTGTGGTATGCTCCGAACTCGGAACTGACATCTTCGATGCGGATATCTGAATAGTCGAACTCCATATGGCAGACACGTTCTGCCGCCTCATGATCGTCCGTTATGGTCACGGCAGGATTAGAGGTCGAACCAATGGTCGTAGGTAAAAATGAGATCATGGATATTGCTAGCAATACTGCTAACATAAACTTCATGTAAGACATACGATAACCCTTCCCGGCAAAGGCCGGGTCTAATCCTTATATCTAGTTATTTATGTCTTGTGATACAACTCTCGAACTTAGTATATAAGTGCATATGCTGAAATGGTGGCATGGTTGTCACTCGAACTCGGTCTCCACCGTCCCAAGCGTCACCTCGTAAGCACTCACCCTCCACTTGTAAGTCCCCGTCACGTTCCAGTACATATCCACACCCGAGCCTCGCTCGTTCATCCACCAAAGATTGACAAGATCGAAGTCCCAGGAAGTGGTCCTACCCGGCATCAACCAACTGACAAGCTGTCCATAAGTTGAGTTCCCAAAGTCCGCATATAGGTAATGGCCCTCTGGTGTCCAAACCTCGATGAGCGGGAACTGCAGGTTCGTTCCATCGAAGTAGACCGTGGTCAGACCAGTGTTCTTCATCTGCAATGTGATGTTGAGATGCGGAGTATCATTGACGTAGGTGTCCTTCCATCCGAACATGGAGAACTCGATGTCATCGTCGGACAGGTTCGCATCAAGCTCTGGGGTTTTCAGCGTGAACGTGGCAACAGGGGATGTCTGGTTGTATGCCGTGTACCAGACCTCGTACTCGCCAGGGCCATACCATCGGATGTCAGATGCTGAACCTTTCGGATTGCGAAACATCTCGTTCGCGATATTCACAGCACCATAGAAGCTATCTGTATCATTGATGTCAAGGTAGGCAACAGGCTGTGTGTGGTTCCCATAGTATATCACAAGGTCGATGTCATCGGGAGTTCTGACAACGATCTTTGGTTCCATGAGCTGCCCAACGTTCAGCCTTATAGCATAACCAAGATCGTTAGTGATACCAGCAGTAAGCTTGATGACCGCTTCGTCAACCTCATACTCTTCCTTGTCCAAAGCGATCTCCAGGGTCAGCTTATCATCGTGGCATTCTATTGGGTCATCGAGGTCTCCACCCGGGGGAGGGTATGTGCAACCCGCAAATACCACAGTCAGGAGTACGACCAGACCAAGTAACATGTATCTCTTCATTTGACCACCTACAGCCTCATCACATCTTCAAGCGTATATAAGGAGAATGGAACACTTCCTCTAAACCGTGAACGTCACCTCGTTCGAGTCTATTTCTCCCTTCCAGTAGGCCAGGAACAGTTCCTGCTCCGCTACTGCTTTGTACGTGACACTGACCGTGTACGTCCTACCTGGAACCAGGTCGAAGTTGTAGTCCAGAGAAAGACTTGCAGTGATCGTGTCTCCGGGTGATAACACAACAAGATCGGAGTGCTGGGGTGGTCGATAGCCGTCCTCATCACCAACGAAGGAAGGTCGAGAACCGTTCTCATCCCTTATCGAGCACCAGTTCTTCCATTGGTGGTACGAATCGACCCTGATCTCATGGGTGTCCACGTTCTTCAGGACGATACCGATGGTAGCGTTCCCTGTCATTGATATGGTAAGCTCCAGGTCCCCATCACCCTTCTGGCTGTCATAGATGATAGCGAACCCAGCAGCAGCTCCGATGATAAGAAGGAATACCACTATGAAGATGAAAAGCGCAACGACCATGCCCTTGCCCTTGCTCTTCTTGGGCTCTAGCTCCTCGCTCATAAGAAAGCATTCAGCTCAAAGCATTAGTAGTTTACTTGAGCAGCTGCGAGAACTCAGTACTAAAAAGGAACTCCTCCAATGACCCAGCCCTCTCCACCACACCGAACGTCTCCATGATCTCGACCACACGCAGCTTATCGCTACGCAGGTCTATCCAGTAATGGCCAGCGTCATCAGCGGTTGGATTGATGGCTATCAACAGGAAGTCATGATGCTCTGCTTTCGCTCTGTCGAACAGCTTCTGCATATGCCCCTTCTTTCGCATCTTCCGTGACAGGTGCCGGACTGCCATGAACTCCAGGTTAGGCTCGATGTCGTATCCCTTGTCCGCGCCATTCATTCCCTTGACAGGCTGGTGGATAACTATCTTTGGGGGAGCCCTTCCCATGACCTTGAGATAATCCACCCAAGCAGCTGGAGCGTTGTGGTCAGATAAATAATCCTTCAGCGTCCGTTCGTCCAGACCCATGACCGTGCGTTCCCGCGCGACTGCATCGAGGAGAGCTTGCATAGAAAACGAATGGACCTTGTGAGATATAACAACTTGGATTTCCAGTTGTACCAAACCATTGATATCCTTTCCCTGGCTCCTACGACCATCGCTTTCGAATAAACACATAAATATGTGAACTCACATAATTATCTGTAAGGTGAGCCTATGCCTAACATCACTCTCTCATTATCGGATGAGACCTATGCGTACGTCAAAGCCCACAAGGAGATAAGCTGGTCAGAGATAGCCAGACAAGCTATCGAAGACTATGCAAGGAAGCTTGCTTGGATGGACGAGGTACTCAAAGATAGTAAATTGACCGAAGAAGATGTGGAAGAAATTGGCGATCTCATCAAGGAGGCGATATACCAACGATATGAGGAATACCTCCGTGAGAAAGATAGTCATTGATACAACATGTTTGGTTGCGTCCCTTCTGCGTGATTCATCCTCGAGAGAGATCGTTCTCTGTCCTAAGTTCGAGTTCACCTCTAGTGATTTCGTTATCGAGGAGATAATGAAATATCATTCAGTGATCGTAGAACGATCTGGTAGTTCAGAAGTTGAACTGAACAGATTGATGGGGACCTTGTTTGAGAGGATCGATATCGTTCCCATAGAATTGCATATTGAGGAGTTTCGGTTCTCTCGTGAGATACTCAAAGATATTGATCCGAAGGATGCTCCACATCTTGCTGTTGGAATGTACACACATGCAGATGGGATATGGACAGAAGATAAACACTTTCTGAGACAATCATACCTGAAGGTCTACACGACAAAGGACCTCATCGAGCTCATCTGACCTTCTCATACACCACCATTTCCATCTCGTAATACACACCCGTCCCAACATACACCATCCCCGCCTTCTCCATTACCCGCATGGACGCCTTGTGGTCCGGGAACGTTATCGCAATGATCCTATCCAACCCAAGCGACGTCAGTCCATATTCTAGCACAGCAGTTGCAGCTTCGGTCGCATATCCCTGGTTCCAATACTTCGGACGAATATCATAGGATACTTCCACATCCTCAAGCTTCATCTCTACATGGAACAACCCGCAGTTGCCAATGATCTCCCCGTTCTCTTTGTGTTCTAAAGCCCATAGGGTCATCCCTTCCTTCTCCATATAGGCATTGTACTTGCGTATCTTTTCCAGAGTGAACTTCACTGAGGGTGAGGGTCCTCCTGGTATCCGCCCCATGACCTCCGGGTCACCCAAGGTCCGATGGTAGTCGATAGCATCCTCTTCAACAAAGTCCCGGATCATCAACCTCGCGGTCTCTAAGCGCATGATGATACACTCACACCTGGACATATGGTCTTTGTGGTAGACCATTAATATCCATACCATATTACCCTCATCGTGAGCGTGATATCGAAGTGGGCCCACCGGTCCTTGCCCCAATGGAGCAGTTACAAAAAGGGGATAGCCTCCCGAGTGATACTGGCAAGGCTGCACGAGCGTAAGACCATCAGAAAGGTCAATGAGTATCTGCTAAGCGCCAAGCCCTGGGGAAAGACCGGGACCGACTGGCCCTGGAACCAACCTGGGGACTATGACTTCGAAACGATCATCTTAGCAGTGATCCTCCACATGTACGGGGACGACCGCTCCAGGATGAAGAAGCAGACCACCCAGCACATCCTCTATACACTTCTACCCTACACGAAGGACAGACCCGCCATCAAGATCCCGAACACGTTCATTGTTCCAGAGACAGAGAACCACATCTTCATGTCTGAGGGGGCGAAGTATCTCAAGTACCAGTACATCCAGCAGCATGGGGGAAAGAAGAACCCTCTCGAAAAATGGATGGTAGGTCTTCTAGCATCAAAGAGGGAATACGGACTCCAGGAGTTCAACTCAATGCCGTACATGGGATACACCCTCACAGCCTTGCTTGCCCTGGAAGCGTTCGGTTCCAAGCCAGTCTCATCAGAAGCCAACCTCCTTTTGGAAGAGCTCAACACCATCTACGCCTACGGTTCACTGGGCCTGATGCATTTCCCCCCGTTCAGACGACGTGACGAGTACCTGGGAATGACAAACCTTGTAGCAGACTACCACACCTCCATGATGCGTGTCTGGACCGGAGATGACAGCTATCCAGAAAAGGGCAGGGAACACGCTCTCATGGCAGCCATCATGCCATACAGACCGAGCAAGAAAGTCCTCTCCCTGGTCAAGAAAAAGAAGAAGGACTACTTCATCAAGATCGGACATGGCAAGAGGTCATGCCCGGAGATCTACTCCGGAGGTCCCGGCTACCTTTTCACAGCGGGCGGGGTCCAGGTCAACACGGTCATCCCCAGGCCCATAACACTTTTCCTAGAGGACCAGGGAACCCTGCTGAAGAAGGTCTTCCACATCCCGTTCCCCAATTACTCCTACCGACGTGTCAATCTCACAGGGGTCCATGAACGTTTCGCAGTTGGACCTTACCCTGTACATGATCCCGAACCTGATAGACCCAGGCACAAGAAGTCACCCTGGGAGGTCATCCCTTACGGGAAGTTCAACGTCTGCATCCACTCCCGACGTGACCTGGGCATCATCTATCTGGACATTGGGACACATCCCAAGCTTCTACTCAAAAAGCTCCTCGATGACAATGGTGACCCCAACAAACTACAGCATCAGTTCAAGAGGCCCGATGGTAAGGTCATCAAGTACGAGGTCTACGCTCATAAGATGAACTGGGTCATAAAGGAAGGGGATAGGAGCTTCGAGAACTGGCCCTACTTCAAGGATAGGTTGTAGACCACGGTCTTCTTCCCACCCTTATCCTCCAGTGTCCTGTCCACGGTTCCCTCGGCACCGGTCATATCCAACACTGCAAGCATCTTTCCCAGGTAGAAGTCCGAGAACTTCTGCACGTGCTTGTCCTCCAGGCTCCGGACCCTCATGGTGGTGACTATCTCGTCCTGACCCTTTTTGTAGGTCATGAAGTCGCCGACCTCATACTCCTGGTTCTGATACTTGGTGTCCAGGAACAGATCGCGTGGGTCCTTGCCCTTGAAGACCGCCTGCCACTTGGGGTCCCTCTTCATGGTCTCGTAGGCCATCTTCTGGGCGTTGGAGACCGGACCACCGTTGAACTCCTTGTCGATGCTTTCCAAAAGCTCGAGGAACTCCTCTAATGGATACCACTTCTCAAGAACATACTTGGACTTGTCCAGCCCGAGCTTGGCAACACCCACCCTACCCCATTTGCGGTTAACATAATCGATGGCGTAATGGAAAAGGAAGCCTTTGGCCTTGGTGGCTGCCATAAGTTGGGGAATAAACAGTTCGTAATTAAAGATTGGTAGCAAACGTATATACTAGAAGTTCAGAAAGTATGTGGGTTTCAAGCATTTCGAACATAGAAAGAGCAACATTTCTGTTTTATTGTTAGCTCGCGCAAACGGTGTTCAAACACTCTACAAGCTGCCCCATTCGGAACGGTTTCTCGACGAAGGTCTTTGCTCCTGCATTCAAGGCATCACGCTTGACAGTAAGGTCCGCAGAGACCATGATCACCGTTAGCTCGGGATATCTCTCCAACAGCTTTTGCATAGCCTCGAGTCCGTCCATGATGGGCATACGATGGTCCATGATGACAACATCTGGTATCTCGTCCATGTTCTGTATCTGCTCCAAAGCCTCACTACCATCCATCGCCTCTCCAGTGACCTCATAGTCTGCCCTCTGGAGGACGCGTCGATAAATGTAGTGCAGTGATGGCTCATCATCAACAACGAACACACTAACCATTGTCATCACCTCTTGGTAGTAACAGAACGAACTTCGTCCCTTGGGTATAATCACCTTGGACCTTGTCCTCGACCCATGCTTTTCCATTGTAGCTTCGGACAACCGCATCCAGGATAGAAAGGCCAAGTCCCGCACCATGAATGCTGTCATCACCACGGTTGAGACGCTCGAAGATGGTGTCCTTCCGACTATCTGGGATACCTATGCCATTGTCAATGAACTCCAGCTTCCATTGGTCCTTTTCGAGCTTGTGTCGAACTGTGATCTCAACCTTATCGTTGCGATTGTGCTTCACAGCGTTGGATATGATATTGGCAAGGATATCCTCCAGGTGATCATCACCCTTTATCACGACCTCTCCTTCCGATAGCTCATGATCCAGGTGGACCTCCTTCATCTCTCTGCCACCATAAAGGTTCTGCAAACAGTACTGCAGGGTGGTATACAGGTCCATATCGATCCTTTCTCTGTGGTTCCTCTTGATATCTGCAAGCCTGTGGAGGTTCTTGATGAGATTGGATATGGCCAGTGCCTGGTCCCGAGCCATCTCGATGTCGTCCCGAATGGCTATCTGGATGTTCTCGTCCTCGAGTAAAAGGTCCAGTAAAGTTACGATGGCCTGGTTGTGGTTATTGATATCATGACCTAGTATATCGAGATAGAGTTCGGCATCGGCCTTGTGACTCAATGCGTCAGGATGTTCACACTCTGTCATGGTTCCAACTTGCCCTATATCATATATAGAAAGGGAAAGGACGGGCCTCTCCCCCCCGTTCTAACACATAAAAGATTCCTTTCCTATATATTAGGGATTGGGGAAAGAAAAGGGTAAATCAGAAAAAGATACACTTTCAAAATCTACATGTGTTCGAAACGCTATATCCCATCGATGGTCAGCATTCATGATTCCTTCGCCCAGGCGAACTCTGTCCTCTTCGTCTGCTACGGTAACATATGCCGTTCCCCGTTCGCAGAGCACTACTACAGAAGCATAGGAGACAAGGCCACAGCCTCTGCTGGCGTAGGTGCCAGGGACGGCATCGGGCCCACGGACGATGGTATAGCAGCAGCGGACATCTTGGGTCTGAACATGCGCAAACATCGCTCCCAGCGGCTAACGCACAGGCTCATGGAGAAGTATGACATCGTCTTCATCTTCGACCTGGAGAACAAGTCCATGATAATGGACCAGTTCCCAAGCTACATGTACAAGATCTTCATGTTGGCAGATGCTAACTCCAACGGTCCAGACACTCTCGAGGACCCATACATGATGGGCAAGGACATGTACATCAGACGGTACAAGGAGATAGCGGCGGCCATTGATGCGCTCTAGTCACCCTTAGGTTCTACAGTATCACCTTCGACCATGAGAACCACGGTCTTGATCTCTGCCCTGGTCCTATGCATTACTCCTTTTGCAACAGTGTAGCCCTGGCCAGGCTTGAGCTCGAGCGTTTCATCCTCCACATCCAATAGCAGCAAACCCTCCAGGACGTAGAAGAGCTCGTCCTCCTTGTCGTGCTTGTGCCAGTGGAACTCACCTTCGAAGATGCCAAGCCTGACAAGGGAGTCGTTGACCTTGGTGAGGGTGAAGTTTATCCACTTCTCTGGGGTCTCATCGACTATCTTGTTGACGTCGAAGACGGTGCCGAGGGGAAATCCTTTGTCATCCATTCTTCTTCCTTTTCCCCTTATTGCCACCCTTCTTACCACCCTTCTTGCCTTTGCCTTTCTTACCGCCTTTTTTGGAGCCCTTCTTTGAACCCTTCTTCTTCGGTTTGTCCACGGGTTCATCAACTTCGCCCTCTTCAGCTTCAGCAGGTTCGTCAGGGTCTGCGACCTCTTCGATATCGGCGATGGTGTCGGAATCGGAATCCTGTGATTCTGCATCCAGCTCCTCCTCCTGGGCGATCTCTTCAGGTTCCTCCACCTCTTGAGGGTCACTACCCGAAAGGTCCGAAGAATCGCCAGATTCGATGGGATCTTCCTCGGGCACATCTTCATCCTCAGGAAGGTCGTCATCAGCATCAGGTTCTTCCACTTCCTCCTCGATCTCCTCCGCCTCATCAGGGAGTTCGTCTTCCTCCTCCTTCTCCTTCTCGTGTCCCTGCTTGCTTGCAGACGTCACGAACAGATATGCACCCACAGCGAAGAGAATGATGATGATGACCATCACTATTATCCCGACAACAAGCCCGATACCAGCAAGTGGATTGTCCTCTTCCCTCTCAACAACGAACGTGTCATCCTCGTTCACGGTAACATTGGTAGAAGCGACCTGCTCTCCACCGACCGACACGTTCAGGCTGAACGTCCCTGGATCAACTGGTGCGTCCACAAGCACCCACCAGTCACCGTTCTCCTGGACAACCGCATAGTAGGTCTCACCATCCAGCTCGATGACCACGACGTCCCCAGGCTCTGCACCTTCTGCAGATCCGGACACGTTTATCGCCTCGTTCGGAAGGACCTTGACCTCTTCGACCTCCTCATCTATAACGACCTCGACCACCTCTTCTGGTGGTTCCTCACCAGTGGTAAAGGTCCATGAAGATGCCGACGACGCATTGAACGGCCTGCCATTGGCACTGGTGATGGTCCTGTTGAGGGTCACTGTATAGGTGGTCTCGTATGAGAACGGCTGATGCGTAATGGTGATCGTTGTAAGCTGGTCGTTGAATATGAGGTCTGCACCAATAAGTGGTGGAGATACGGTCAAGTTCTGGTCCACCCAGTCAGGATGGACGGCCATGTTGAACTCGATGACGATGTCAGCTGTAACCTCAACATCAGAACCATCTGGTGCGAAGTTCAACACAGACAGCGGCTCCTTTGGAATGACATCTGTGACCGTCACACGAAGCATATCGTAGCCACGGTTCCCAGCGATATCCTCCACCATGAGCTGGATGTCCACGTATCCTATCTCAGAGAACGTGAAGGCCTGTGTCTTACCCACCAGCGTATGGTTCGAACCAGCATGGTCGAAGGACCAGCTGTAGGCAACAATGGCGTTCGCATCGGTGCTTAAGCTCGCGTCCAAGACAAGCTCCTTGCCTATTTCGATGGACACATCCAGACCAGCGTTGGCGGCAGGGACCGTATTGTCCACGTACAAACTGACATAGGTGGATGTCATCATCTGGTCCTTGTCATACACCTTCACCACAAGGTCAAGCAACCCATCTGGTGATTCCGTCGTATCCCACGAGAACGAGAACTCTTCGGTTATCGGGGTCGTGTTATACACCATAAGGCCGCCAGCGGTGACCTCTACCCTATCAATTCCAGTGTGTGCATCTGAAGCGTTCATAAGGACGTTCACAAGCCCTCTGACGAACTCCTGGTCTGCCGGTGTTATCAACTTAAGCAGAGGTGGGACATTGTCCTTGACATGAAGCGTCTGCTCCAGTGAGGTGTTGATGTTCCCTGACGTATCAAGTGAATAGATCTTGTAAACAAGCGTTCCGAACTCGTTAAGGCCCGTGATGGTGTAGGTGAACTCACCAGCGTTCAGGATCATGGTCACGTTCTCGTTCGTTCCAAATGGAGTAACGTAGTCGAGCTTCACTACATCCAGGCCGATATTGTCCACGACCGATGCTGATATCGTTATCGATGAACCCATGTTGACCTCTGCAGGTGCTGTGATGGAAACGATCTCTGCCCTGATGTCATCGGTTACGACACGCGAATAGGTCTTGGACAGACCGATGTTAGCCTCTGCATCAGTTGCAGTGTATTGCCAATACAACGTCTCTATGGAGTTGAGTGGGACGCTGATGGTGTACTTGAACATACCATCAGTATCCTGGGCCATGGGCACTGTGGTCCCAGACTGGGCTCCGTACCAATACTCCACTGACACCGTGTCCAGGATCCTCTCCTCGAAGACCTCGGTCATAAGGATGATGTCCTGTCCTGTGAACGCAAGTCCTGTGTGGTCCTGGAAAGATGGTGGTAGCACGTCGTATGCAAGTGGTGCCTCATCGCCTGGACCGTGTGGAACCTCAGTGTCACCGAGCCAATCCCCATCAAGGTCGATACCTGCGTAGTCCGACCAGTAGTTGCCGCTTATTACGTTGCCGCCGATGATGTTCAGAGCAGTGATCTTTGTTCTGTTGTAACTATCATCAGCTCCACAGATGAGGTAGTTAACGTTCGAATCGAAGTAGTTGTTGTACATCATATTATCATAGGTGAAAACAGAAGAGAACGCAAAATCGTGGTCTGTGATAGTGTTACGGATGTATCTCGAGTCTGTCGTGTTCACCTGTTCGAATCCGATGCCGCCAGCTCCTGAGAAGGTGTTGGCCTTGACTAGATTGTCAACCCCGCTATGGATGTAGATGCCTATGCCGCATGCAGAGAACGTCGACGTATTTATCGTCACATCACTACTAAACCCGACCTCGATGGCACAGACGATGCCCTCAAAGGCGTGGCCGGTCACCCTGGACCCAGAGCAATTGGCAAGGATAACGGTCCCATATCCCTGGGGGACGATAAGTGAGGGTTGGTCCCGTGCATAGAACACATCAGAGCCGTTGACCGTGTTCGATGGGTCGATGAAGTGTGTGTTCCAATGGCGCAATAGGTCCCCATCAATGAAGAGGGACGAAGCATCGATGGCATTATCGGAAAGCTCTATGAACTGAGACTGCTGGACGAAGATGCCTATCTCATCAGCAGTGATATCGTTGCGATGATGCACATCTCCAATGTTCTGGTAGAGCATCATTCCCATATCCTGTCCGTCTATCTCATTGTCCATGGCCCAGGTGCCACCGGATGAGAATGAGAAGATACCGTAGTTCTCGTTGTCATCAATGTCATTGTTCTCGATGGTGGTCACGAAGTTCGAAAGCAACATGATGCCCGCTTTCTCGTTCTCGTTGATGGTATTATTATCTATCCGGTTCCATGCTGAGTCCTCAAGGGTCATGCCTCCGCCCTTTCCTGCCAGGAATATCGCTTGGACATCCTCATACCAGAGCTCATGCTCATATACCCTGACGTCATCGATGCAACCATCGAAGTGGTCCACCCTCTGACCGTTATACATGGAAGCACCCATGAACAGGATGTCATCAGGGTATGGCATTTCGTTGGTTGAAAAGAACCCTTCAAGCTTGCCATCGACATACAGGATACCGTCCGTGTCCCATAAGGTGACGAACACATGGTGCCATCCACCGACACCATGGACCTCTCCTTCCATTACAGTGTCCTGATAATCCTCGTACGAGAAGGCTGGGGTATTGCCATCAGCGGCCCAGTAGATGGAGTTAGAACGTTCTCCATACTCAGTGACGAAGGACAACACAGCCCCACGCTTGACGGAGCCGGGTCTCACCCAAGCTCCAAAGCTCATCTCGACATCGAAGTCCTCCTCGGCTACCGTGGTGGACTCAACATAGTCGTTCTTTCCATCGAAGTAACCACAGCGATCGTCATAACCCTGGACCACGGTGTTGACCCAGTTCTTTGCATCTGCATCGTGGCCGCCATAGGAATCCTTGACGATACCTGGAGTGGTGTTCCACCTCTCCTCGTCCATCTTCCAGTTGGCCACCAATCCATCGGTGAGGTCAGTGTAGGCCTCGTTCCTGTAGACATGGTTGTTCGAGAACCTGTTGTAATTTGCACGCATGGTGTAGATACCCGCTTCACCATTGGTGTGGATTGTGTTGTACTTGATCTTGTTGTCGTTGGAGCTCTCAACGTAGGCACCATACCAATCGTTGTGGTGGAGGGTGTTATTGGAAAGCTCAGAATCGGTGGTGAAGCTGATCTTGATACCTGACCTCTTGTTGTATCTGCAAGTGTTGTTCTTCATCACGATGTCCTGGCTTTGATGGACGAATATCCCATCATAGGCGTGGAATCCGAAGCTGTTGTGCTGTAGGGTGATGTTATCACTGAATCCTACAAGGACACCGGCCGTGTAGCTGTTGATGGTATGCTTCTCCACTAGCACGAAGTCGCTCGAAGCAATGATCACCTGACCTGCGGTGGTGTTCGTTGTGATACCTGTGACACCAGTGTAATAGAAGATCGGTTTCGTGAATATCTTGTTCGTTGTGTTCATGTAGTGGGTGTCCCAATGTGTCGGGGAACTACCTTCGATGTAAACACCTGCCCCGGTCATATAGTTCCTCAACAGATGGGCAGTATCTGTGTTGAGCAGTTCAACACCAACATCTTGGCAGGCAAGGAGGTCGTTATCGATTATCTGGGGCGCGCTCAAGGAGCTGACCCTCACGCCGATATCAATTTGCGAGACCGTATTGTTATGGAAATTGAAGCTGGGGGTGACAGTTGCCCAGGCACCGAACGTGCTGCGGCTGATCTCGTTCTCTGTGACCAGGACAATATTTGCACCAATGGCATAGACACCAGCCATCTCACAGTCCTCGATGGTGTTGTTTATGATGTTGATGGAGTTACAGCTCTGGCCAACGTTGATCCCCGAAAGATAGGTGTCCATTATCGTGTTCTCGGAGAACTGGCAGTTGTTGCTGCGATACAGGTAGATGCCATTCTGACCACAATTAGTTATCACATTCCTGCGGACCCTGGCACCGTGTGAGTAATACCTGATATCGATACCACCCATCCCGCAGTTCGTGATGGTGTTGTTGTAGACCTGGGCGTCGTAATTGTCATTATAGAAATCAATACCAGTATCCCCTATGTTCAGGAGAGTGTTGTACTGGATGATGACCTCTCGGCTATCGTAGGTCACAGAGATACCATCACTAGATGTGTTGATGATGGTATTGTTCTCCACTAAAGCATACCTTCCGTTGTTCGCAATGGAGATTCCCAACCCACCGCTATGTTTGATGGTGTTGTTCTTGACGTCGCAACTATAGCTGGATGAAACTACTGTGATGCCACCTGTCTCTGGTAACGTGATATTGTTCCACTCTACAATGGTCGCATCCGAATTGTAGAGCTCGATCCCAGTGTCGTAGACGTAGTAGATGTCATTGTACCTCACAAAGGAGGACTGGGAGTTCCTTATGTCCAAACCCTCGGAGACGTTCGTTGCGTTATTGTTATGTATCGTCGCCCCACCGCAGTAATGCAATCTGACGGCTTTTCCATACTGGTCATGGACGTGATTGTACTTGATGATGGAATTGTAACAATAATTCGCTAGATTGATACCACCATAGGTCCCACCGTAGATCTCATTATTGAGGATCGTCGGGTCATCACAGTAGCCAGACATGAATATGGCCTCGTTGCCAGAGTTCGTGATGGTATTGTTCTCTATCCTGGCATAGTCAGAATAAGATTCGATATGGACACCTTCATTGTAGCTATCGTTAATGGTGTTGTTAGCGATGTAGACATAGTTACAGTAGGAGTAGTACTGGATGCCTCTGTTGCTTTGATCTTGGAACTCGTTGCGGAACACCTTCTGGACAGTGGCCATGTAGCCATAGATCCCGTTATGGTTGTCCTCGAAGTAGTTGTCCATGATGACAGTGTATGCGGACTGGTCGATGTCGAATCCAGTGTCGTCGTTGTCAACTACCACATTGTTCTTGAAGTCCACACCATTACTGAGATCGATCCTTGCACCATGCCCATCGTTGTTACTGATGGTGTTGTTCTCGATCCGGTGGTCCTTTCCACCAATGATGTCGATACCACGGTGGGTACAGTTGGTCACCCAGTTGTCCGTGACGTTTATACTGTCGGACCCCTCGAGCTTGATACCAGTTCCCGTGTGGTTGACCCAATTATTGGTTATCTCACCGTTGGGTGCGTTGTATAGGTATATGCCTACACGGAAGCCGTTGGCATCGTTGATGTGACAGTTCGAGATCTTGAAGTACATCGTGGTATTGCCAATGAAGATACCATGGGCAACGGACGAGTTGATCCTGTGGTTGTTTATGAGGTATGGACTAGCATAGGTCCCACTTCCACCAGTAACACCATTCGCCCCTGAGAACTCTGCGTCCCCTTCGATGTAGATGTAGTCCCTTGGAGCGATGGCACCAGGGTTGGTCAGTCCTCCAGAGGTCAGCAGTGGAAGGACGCTCGCTGCGAACAGGGCGACCATGAGGATGGCGAGGATGCGCTTCACTCTTCCACCTCCTCTTCTTCCTCTTCAGGCTCTTCCTGGTCGAGGTCTTTCTCCTCCACCTCTTCCTCTGGCTCCTCTTCTTCTGCTATTTCCTCTTCCTCGACAGGTTCCTCCTCCACTTCTTCTGCCTCCTCTTCCTCGTCGAGCTCCTCTTCTTCTGGGAGCTCCTCATCCTCAGGTATCTCCTCTTCCTCTGGGAACTCCTCGTCGTCCTCGTCCGGGAACTCCTCGACCTCCTCAATTTCCTCCACCTCTTCGAAGTCGTCAGAAAGCATCTTGACCTCCTCTGTGGCGGTCTTGTCGAAGTAGAACAATCCGATAATGGAGAATATCGCCAGTGCACCCACGACAGCGTAGAGGATAGCGAAGGTCTCGAACAGGACCCAGAACAGGAACAGACACAGAGCAGAACCGAACAGGACCATCCAGATCGGTGGGCTCCACTTCAGGATATCCCTGCCCTCCAGAGGTTTGATCGGGATGACGCTGTAACAGAGCAGCATCAGAGCAAGCGTCATGCCGATGGAACCTGCAGCTCCGATGACCGGAACGTAAGAAAGCAATGCGAACGGAAGGAGCATGGACATTATCACAAGCGGTAAGCACGTTGCCACGAAACCACGCTGTTTGATGGTCCCATCCTCAGATGAGTGACATCTTGCAGGATATCCGAACGGCATCAGGAACAGAGCAGATGTGATCAACAGGCTCACAAATCCCATGGGCCAGAGCCTGACCTCAGACCAGATCCCCTGCCTCCTGGAGGCAAAGGACTCCATGAGCTCCATGCCAACTATGACAAGGGCACCAGTGATGATGGCCGATGGCAAGGCAATAAGGAACTCGGTCCCGTCGAAACCAGGCATGTGGACGAACGTATACCCGAACAGGCCCAAGCCTCTGGTGCCGATGTTCGAGACCATCTCGGAGTAGGTGTAAGCAAGACCGATCGCCGCAACTGCAATGATCAAAGCGATGTACTCCTTACTGGTAAGGAGCACGTTCTTGCGGGCCTTGAGGTCCTCTTCGTCCTTTGCCTTGGACTTGAGCTTCTCTTCTGCAACCTCTGCACCAAGACCGAAGAGGAACTGGACAAGCTTGTCCAAGAACACGAAGGCCATACCTACACCGAAGATGACAGTAGTGCCAGCTATGGCATCACCTATCTCCTGTAGCGGTTCCTCGGTGGCTGCTGCTGGGTTGTTGACGAACACGAACAGCTCTTTGGACTCTGTGGAATCGTCAGAAAGGACCACGTCCACACGGAGCGTATGGTTGCCGTTGTCGAGCTCGGTGGTGTCCCAATCATATCCCCACGGATACTCCGTGGCAGTGTAGACCACCTCATCGTTGATGATGTAGTCCACGTGATCGATTGTCAGGTTATCTGCAAGGATGAGGTCCACGGAGAGTGCCACTGTATCCTGGACGACCTGTCTTGGCTGAACACCATTGACCACAACAACGTTCGCAAGGGAGATGTTATCCAGGATGTCGACAGCAGCCTTCTCTACGACAAGAGTGCCTGTGTTCTGCACTGAAAGACCCAGTGGGTCGATGATGGTGCAGGTCCATTCCCAGGTCCCGTTCTCGTAGGTGTGATTGACCTCCTGGCCGATGGCTGTGGTGTTGTCACCGAAGTCCCACTCGTAGTATAGGTTATCATCAGCTGTGCCAGAGACGCTAGAGCCTCCATCATCCGGATCGTAAGAACCTGCAGCGGAGAACGAGATGTCGGTCTCGTCATCCAGACCAGTGTCAGGTGTCACAAATGTCGAAATGATCGGATACTGGTTGCCCCAGACCGCGAAGGTCCCGAGCTCAGTGACGTTGGCCCATGCTAGGTTGTTCGCAAGGTCTACACCCGTATGCTCGCACCTGACCCAGATCCTTGCAAAGTCGATGTAGCGATAGACTGCAAGCGAAGCAAGGTCGAACCCTGCCACGTCTGCTGGGTCATAGCTCATCGTGAAGTTTATCCAGTCCAGTGTCAGGTTCTGGTCAGCAGAGATGGTGACAACATCGGTGACCGAGGACTTGGAGTATGCCTCCTCATCCTTTGGTGTGGTGTTGACAGAGATGTCACCGGACTTGAGGGTCTTGGTGTAGGTATAATCGGACTCCACCGGGGTCTCTCCGACCGTCTCCTCCTTGGATTCGGAAACAAGAACTGGCATGTCGGTGAAGAACGTGCTGATGCTGGATGCATTCGTGTTCTCAAATGAATCTGTGGAATGCAATCTCCAGTAATACTGGTGGAAATTGTTCAGTTCCACCGGTGATGTGTAGCTTGTATCTGTGGTCGTGATATCTATGACCGGGTTCGAAAGGTCAGAGTTGTTCGAGACAACGAGCCTGTATGTAACATCGTGTTGGTCGACCACCGCATACCACGAGAACGACGGTGTCAACACGTTGACCGTAGCGTATGTGGCTGGCTCGAACTGGACAGGCTTCCTCATAGTGGAGTCCAGGGTGAAGGACGTGTAATCGGACTCGTGCTCTATGCCGGCCTTGTCCACAGTGATGACCTTCCAGTTGTACCACCCATCTGGGAAGTTCAGTCCTGAAGTTGAGTAGGTCATGTTCGCCAGTCCAGATGGAGTGTAGAGAGGAGTAGCCGATGCAGGTCCGTTTATGATGACCATAGCGTAGGTGTCCGCACCGTAAACGTCCTGGGTGAGGTTCCACTCGAACTGGTCAGGGACAGCATTGATGTCCTCTCCATCGTGTGGGGAGTACTGGACAGGTATCAACCTGTCATCGACCATGCCCATGGCCTCGGACCTGTAGAACGGATCGATGACGAACCTTGAGGATGCGGCTGCAGGACCAGACCTGCTCACAGGTGGGTCCTGGGTTCCCCAGTAGTTGTAGGCAAGTGAGAACGGTCTGTTCCCATCCTGGCTGTATGCACCGAACTCGGTGTTGCCTATGAACATGTTGTCGTGGACCTTCGGTGAAAGCCTCCATGTGGCGTTCCCGACATAGAGACCGAAGGCATTATCCAGTAGCTCGCAGCCCGTCATTGTGAAGAACGAGGAGTTGCCTATTCTGACACCGATCGCACAATCGACGAAAGTGTCGTTGACAAGCACTATGGACTCGGTACCTTCGAAAACCGCTCCAGAGCCGTTCATGGTAGACTCGACCATGGTCACGTCCACACAGTCCAGGAAGGTTGCCTGGGAGTTCAGAGCGTTGAGAGGTTCTAACCTGATGTGCTGTGTTGCCACGGCGGAGATGCCCTGGGTGCAGTCTGTGAGGGTCAGGTTGAGCAAATAGAGCTCATCGCTCGCCTCGGAAACCAGTCCTATCGGGCATGAGGTCATCTCAACATCTTCAAACGTCAAGTTGTAGCATCCTAATAGGAACGCTCCAGTTGGACACTGGTCGAGGTCGACGTTCATGAGCTTGGAGTTCTTGAACTCGTCGCCATAGATGCCAGTGGAACAGTTGAAGAGTGTAGAGTCAGTAAGGTCGACGCTGTCAGTGCGGAACAGATGGACACCAGCAGTGCCATCTGCGAAGTTCAGGTTGGACAGTGCCATGGTCATCCCATCCCTGATGATAAGCGGGTATGGAACACCAGTGGTATCCACCTGATCGACAACACCACCTGTGACGTTCTCGAGCATCAGCAGGGTCTGGAGAGGTGCATCTACAGCATTTATCTGGGACACATCCAGTCCCGTCAAGTTCTTGGCCTCGAGGAAGATGTTGTTGGTTGGACCGAACGAACACTGAGCAACCGTTAAAGCACTGGACTGAGAAGCAACGATACCAAGATAGGACTCATAGGTTCCTCCTGTGATGGTTACACCATTGGACCCGCTTACCATCACGGCCAATGGACCATCCCATGCGCTGACGTTGATAAGGTCTGTGTTGGAGGCACCATTTACATGGACCGCTCCTTCTGGTGCTGCTCCTGTGCAGAGGAACGTCAGATCTGAAAGGACAACATTATCATTGGTGACATCGAACATCTTTCCAGGTGCTGTGATCACCGTGCCTTTGGAACCCTGGACGGTCTGACCGGCTGCCAAGGCGGTTCCATTGTAGTAGACTCCAGGAGGAACATAGATGGTGCCCGGCTGCCCACCCAGATACTGCTTGGCCTGCTTGATCGTGCCGAACCGTGCCATATCCTTGCTAGTGGTGATAGGGCAGTATGGATAATCATCGTAGATATCTGTCTCTGTCGGGGCTTCAGGTGGTGGTGGAGAGTCGCTCAATCCACCCCCGAACTTGATGAGGTAACTATTGTCCCCCCATCCGTCACCATCGATGTCAGCTCCGGCGTATCGTGAGTAATAGTTGTATTGGAAGTTCTGTCCTGAGGCGGACTTCAGATCAACATCCCAGTAGTTAGAGGCGAACCAGCAGTATTCCACATCGTAGTTCGAGTAACCATCATCGAACAGACCATATTCGTTGAACGCGAAGATGGTGTCATTGATGTAGGTCATGTCCGCGGAGGTATTGATGACAACGCCTGCGAAAGAGCAGTTGTAGACCTGGCTTCTATACAGTCCACAATCCCATGCGTTCCATAGCTCGACACCACGGTTGAACCTCTCAACGGTAGTGTCCTGGATATCACAGTACTCACAATCGGTCAGGTAGATACCCCATCCGGTCCCATCCTGAACGGTCAGGTTCTCGAACATCACATAGGTGGTCAGTCCCCTGGGTCCAGCTCGTGTGTACACAGCATTTTCAACGAACTCGATGGTGGCGTTCTTGATGGCTCCATCCTGGGAGCCGTTGAGCACGATACCCTTCCAGTAACCTGGAGCAGGTGTATCCGTATCGGCTGTGAACAGGATCGGGTTCACTTGGGTACCATTAGCCCACAGGTCTCCCTTGACGTGGAGCTCGGTGCCTTGTGCGAACCTCACTTCCACACCAGGGTCGATGTGCAAGTATGAGTCAACGGTCACATCACCGGTCACTATCACAGGAGAATCAGCAAGGGTCCAGTGTGCCCCGCTGGCATCTCCAGATACGGTGATGGCCTCGGTCTCGGACGAGGCTACGGTCAGAAGAACAAGGGCGAACGAGAACAGCAGCATCGCTTGTACGATAACTGTCCACTTGCCCCTGGGAAGTCTAGAATACGGTCCAGAGCGCATACCGCCATGATGTTACAGGTCTTATTTAAGAATTACAACACTCTAATATAGTGGGGTAACGTGGTCATTTCTTCTTTTGGAGCTTCTTTTGCTTATGTTCCCACGACTTGACCATGTACTCCGGAGCGAAAGGTGTCTTACAGCTGGTCTCCCCATGGTTCACCTCTACTTCCCCCACCCTCTTCGCCGCCGCCATTGCCTTCTTGTGCAGTTTCTCGTTCCGGATCCCGATGGAGATGAGGGCCGTGTTCATGGCCTCACGTGTCCTGTTCTTGGCAGAATGGATGTTCTTTTCGATAGTATCGATGAAGCCCTCGAAGAAGTCATCGGGAAGCTCTGTGTCCTGCATGGCAACGTTGGATAGAAGCGACCAACCTGCCCTACCGATCCATTCATCGTCCGAAGCGGTCCATGCCGAGATCCTGTCAGCAGCGTTAGGGGTGTTGGCAACCATGTTCTTGCAGAACTCGTCCACCAGGAGGTAGTAGTCGATCTCCTTGACCCATGCGTCGATGAGGCCGTCCTCTACTTCTTTTGGATCGATGGTCATGGTGGCCAGGGTCATGGCGTCCATGTTCCCGGTCTTCCAGAGCTCCTTCGCAAGGCCGGTGTCCTTTTTGATCTTCTTTTTAAGCTTTTTGAGGTTCGCAAAGCTCACCCCGAACATGTTCTTCTGAGCCCCGTGCCTTGCATAGATCTTCCTGTTCTGTTCGGTGCCCATCTCCTTGAGCTCTGCCATGACCTCTTTGAAGTTCATAGTTTCACCTTGTTGGATCGCCCTTTTTGGCGTTGAGTATGATGGCCTGTGTGATGAACGATGCCAAAGCTTCAGCGTCTATCTCGTCTGCAGAGAACACCTTGATGTGTCTCATCTTGACGCCGGAGCCCTCCAGAAGGCCCTTAGGATCTTCCAGGTCCACTCCTCTCCAGAAGCCGACGTTCACATGGTCCTTGAAGGCCTTCATGAAAAGGAATGGGCCGTTGAGTGAATATACTGGCTGTGCCCATTTGACAGCTTCCTCTGCGTCCGGAGCCGTGTCCTTAACAACCTTCCTTGCGGCCGAAAGGATGTCAGCTTTGAAGCTCTCCTGCTCTGCGATGTACTCGTCAACTGTCTTTTTTCCCATGGTATCTCCCATGAGTTTGGAACGAGTAGAGGGATTTGAATGTTTTCGCTCGAAATGTGCGTGAGAGGGTGTGAAGAAACTATCTGTCCTGCTAAGTCTAAATACCAAGGCTTGCATCTATTCCCATGCATCCCTGGGCAAAGTCCGGCATCATCATGGTGATCACCATCGTGGTCATCCTCGTCGTGTTCTGGTTAATTCTTCCCTTGTTCGGTGTCCCCGAGATGGTGGGGCCATCATACTGGATCCTCTCCCTGGGAGGCTCCCTGGCCATCAGCTTCGGTCTCGGATATCTCATCCGAATGTTCTGGAAGTAGGGCCAGGATGTATTGTGCGTTCGACGGTTCCTAGACGTAGGACTATACAAAACCTTCATATGTAGCGAACCAATTGCGGCGGCTGGCCATGAGCTCAAGACTCGTTATATTCGGAATAGACGGAGTGCCCTTCGACCTCATGAAGAGGCTTTCCGACGAAGGTATCATGCCTAACTTCAAGCGCATCAGGGAAGACGGGGTCTTCCGAAAGATGCGTTCCTCACTTCCAGAGATATCCTCGGTCTCCTGGTCCACCATCTTCACCGGAAAGAACCCTGGAGAGCACGGTATCTTTGGTTTCACAGAGCTCATCCCAGGGACCTATTCCATCTGCTTTACCAACTTCCACAAGCTTAAGGCCAAGCCGTTCTGGCATGAGGAGCCAGAGCGCAAACACATCCTCATCAACATCCCATCCACCTACCCTGCATCCCCGCTCAACGGGAAGATGGTGTCAGGCTTTATCTCACCTGACCTCGAACGCTCGGTCTACCCGGACGACCTTGTGGACACCCTCCACGAGATGCACTATGAGACCGATGTTGACGCCATGAAGGGATACGACTCAAAGAGCGCGTTCATGGCCGAGGTCTTTGAGATACATGAGAAGCGGGTCAGGCTCATGGACCACCTCTGGAACGGTGCGGACTGGGACACGTTCTTCTTCGTGGTCACGGGCTCCGACAGGGTCGGTCATTTCCTCTACTCGGCCATCGAGGAGCAGGACCACGACCATCACGACGACGTAATGCGCTACTTCACAGCCGTGGACGATTCCATCGGCGGTGTCCTGGAAAGGCTGACTCCAGAGGACCACATGGTCCTTCTTTCCGACCACGGAATGGAGCGCGTCTACAGGAACGTCAACCTCAATACCCTCCTCGAAGAGAAGGGATTCCTGATCTTGGACGGAGAGGATCGGGACCGATACAACAGGATCGAGCCAGGCACCAAGGCCTTCGCACTTGATCCATCCAGGATATACCTCAACCGCAAGGAACGGTATCCCAATGGAATGGACATGGACGAGGAACAGGTCCTCACAGAGCTCATCGAGATGTTCGACTCCCTGGAGTATGAGGGAATGAAGGTCATCCGGTCCATCCACAGAAGGGACGAGATCTACCACGGCCCCTGTATCGAGGACGCTCCAGACCTTGTCCTTCTCGCCAACACAGGCTTCAGTCTAAGGGGCAGCATCGGAAAGGATGTTGTGTTCGAGCCAGAGCCGATGTTGACCGGAAAGCACACATGGGATGATGCGTTCCTGTTGGTCAAAGGAGCGGACAACGAGGACCTGGTCCCGGCTGAACCCGGGGTCGAGGATGTCGTTCGCCTGCTAAAGGACCTGAGGTAGGAACATGGATGGCGACACCACTTGTATGGTCTGTCCAGCCGCGGTCTTCCGTGGCAAGGTCAACTTCTCATCATGCGGCCAGTCCAAGAGTAGCCTCAAGGGGGGTTCGGACGGCATGCTGGTCATAGAGTGTAAAAGGAGACCAGAGCTTGGTAACTTCGAACCCACCATCAAGTACAGCCAATGCCCGATATGGTTAGATACCGGTAATGGGTTCATCATGAAAGAGGAGTGAAACATATGTCCCGCGATAAGGTAAAGATCCATCCTACAGCAGAGGTCGCCGACGATGCAGAGGTCGGCAAAGGCACAAGGATCTGGCACAATGTCCAGGTCATGCGTGGTGCAAAGGTCGGAAGAGGCTGCAATATCGGAAAGGGTGTCTACATCGACTTCGATGTGGAGATCGGGGACAAGACCAAGGTCCAGAACTACGTGTCGATCTACCATGGTGTCAAGATCGGCAGCAGGGTGTTCCTGGGACCACACTGTGTGTTCACAAACGACTTCTATCCAAGGGCGTTCATCGACGACTTCGATGTCACAGAGACCGTTGTCGAGGACGGCGCATCCATCGGTGCCAACGCTGTTATCGTATGCGGCAATCACATCGGCAAGTTCGCAATGGTCGGTGCTGGCTCTGTTGTCACAAAGAACGTTCCGAACTTCGCACTTGTGGTAGGAAATCCAGCCAAGATGGTCGGGTATGTTGGTATCTGCGGCCGCAAGATGAGGAAGATCGAGGGGTCAAAGTACCACTGCGATCACTGCAATAGGACCATCGACGTCGAGCTGGATGTGGACGACGAGACACTCGGCGAGTATTTCTGAAGCCCACCTCGACGATAGCTTGATGTTACTTACTAGGTACATAACCTAAAGTATTTGACCAGGTTATTTGTTCAGGGTATCCATGAAGGCCCTCATTCCTGCTGCTGGCAGGGGGACGCGGATGCGTCCTTTCACTCATACCAAGCCAAAAGGACTTATCTACGTTGCTGGTAAGCCTATCTTCGGCCATATCCTGGATGCACTGGAAGGGATAGTGGACGAGGTCGTGGTCATAGTCGGCTACATGAAGGACCAGCTCATGGAGTACTGCGAGAAGCATCACTCCACCAAGTTCAAGTTCAAGTTCATCGAGCAGGTGGAACCACGCGGTCTGGGTCATGCGGTCTACCTTGGAATGAAGGACTACCCTGACGAGTCGTTCCTGATAACCCTGGGTGACGAGTTCTTCGAGACAGAGTACAGCCTGATGCTAAAGATGCACAAGGAGCTCGGGCAGTGCGCTGGTTCTCTTGGTATCAAGCAGGTCGAGAACCCTCGCCACTACGGTGTCGTGACCCTGGACGGCAATAGGATCCTGGACCTGGAGGAAAAACCCATCCAGCCCAAGTCCGACAACGCCATCGCAGGCGTCTACTTCATAGAGGACACGAAGATGCTCCTCGAATCCTTGGAGCTTGCCTGCCAGGATGAGAACAAGGAGGTCCAGCTTACGGATGCCCTCCAGGACATGGTGGACAAGGGTGCAGACCTTAGGTCGTTCCCAGTGGACGAGTGGTATGACTGCGGAAGGCCAGAGATGCTTCTGGATGTGAACAAGCTTCTTTTAGAGCAGAACGGGACCAACATCCGCTGCAAGGTCTTCAACACGATAATCATTGAACCGGTGGTCATCAACAAGGACTGCCAGATAATCAATTCCATCATAGGCCCCAACGTCTCTATCAACAAGGGGGCACACATCGAATCCACGATCATCAAGAACTCGATAGTGGGATTCGAGGCCAGGATAGAGAGCAAGCTTCTAAAGGACACCATCGTAGGCGACAACGCCATCCTGATGGGCAAGAAAGAGCGGATGCATGTCGGCGACAGCACGGAGATATTCGAGGATTAGGTGAGATAATGGAGATAGCGGTCGTCGGTACAGGTTATGTAGGTTTGGTCACTGGCTTGACCTTCGCAAAGCTCGGGCATAAGGTCCACCTTGTGGATGTTGTCCCAGACAGGGTCAAGAAACTTTCAGAGGGCATCCCTCCGTTCTACGAGCCAGGACTGCAGGAGCTCATGGACGAGGTGGGGGACATGATCCACCCCACCCTGGACCTTGGCCAGGCAGTCTTCTTCTCTGACGCTTCTTTCATCTGTGTTGGAACCCCACCAAAGGAGGATGGTTCCCAGAACTCCGAGTTCATCATTTCCGCCACAGAAGGTATCGGGGATGCTCTGGCCAAGAGGACCGAACCACACGTTGTGGTCGTCAAGTCCACAGTGGAGCCAGGTACCTCCAGGGACATCGTCCTTCCGATACTGGAGGAGCGGTCCGGCAAGAAGGTCGGTGAGGATATCGGCCTCTGCATGAACCCAGAGTTCCTCCGGGAAGGCTCTGCCATCAAGGACAGCTTCGAACCGGACAGGGTCGTCATCGGCGAGGTGGCCCCAGCTGCTGACCCGCTTGTCAAGGTCTATGAACCACTGGGAGCGCCCATAGTCCGTGTGACCCTCGAGACCGCAGAGATGATCAAGTACGCATCCAATGCGTTCCTGGCCACCAAGATATCCTACGCCAACGAGATGGCCAACCTCTGCGAGAGGATGGACATCGATGCCCTGGAGATGCTCGAGGGCATGGCCATGGACCAGAGGATAAATCCCAAGTTCTTCATCCCAGGCTTCGGCTATGGGGGAAGCTGTTTCCCCAAGGACGTCAAGGCAATCGTATCTGTCGCAAGGCGTCTTGGTGAGCCGACCCCGGTCCTGGAAGCGGTCCTGAACAGGAACGAGCTCCAGCCGCTCCGTGCCATACCCATGCTCAAGGATATGCTCGGCGACCTCTCTGGGAAGAAGGTCACTATCCTTGGAGCCGCGTTCAAGCCAGAGACCGACGATGTCAGGGAGAGCCGCTCCTTTGTAATCGCAGATTCCCTGGTCGAGGAGGGAGCCACTGTCAGGGTCCATGACCCTATGGCATTGGAGAACTTCAAAGAGCTCCGTCCAGACCTGGAGTACTACGAGGACATGGATGAGGCCATCAAAGGCGCGGACGCCGTTATCATAGTCACTGCATGGAACATCTACAGGGAGCTCACCCCTACCCGGCTCAACTCCCTGATGGACAACGTCATAATCCTGGATGCCAGGCGGACCTTCGAGCCGGATGATACCATAACCTATCGATCCATTGGTTTACCTTATAGGAAGTGAGAGATTGACAGAGGAAGGCCACAAGAAACTGGACTGGGCTGCAGCACACATGCCTGTGCTACAGAGCCTGAAACCGATACTCATTGAATCTGGTGCTATGAAGGATAAGAAGATCTCCATGGCGCTGCACGTGGAGGCCAAGACAGGAGTTCTGGCCCTAACCCTCCAGGAAGCGGGAGCTAAGGTCTCCATCACTTCATGCAATCCATTGTCCACAGACGATGATGTTGCCAACGCACTCAGGGAAAAGGGTATGGACTGCCGAGCAGCATGCAACCAGTGCAATGAGGATTACTACGCAGCCCTCAACGGTGTGCTGGACCATGGTCCGGACTTCATCATCGACGATGGCTGTGACCTTATCAAGCTTCTCCATACCACAAGGACGGACCTCATGGGAAATGTCATCGGTGGGAACGAGGAGACCACAACAGGTATCGTCAGGCTCAAGTCGATGGAGCGCGAGAAGGTCCTGAAGTTCCCTGTCTTCAACGTCAACGACGCTTACATGAAGCATCTTTTCGACAACAGGTACGGCACTGGCCAGTCTACCTTCGACGGTATCATGACCGCCACCAACCTCGTGGTCGCTGGCAAGGTCTTCGTTGTCGCTGGTTACGGCTGGTGTGGTCGTGGTATCGCCATGCGTGCCAAGGGAATGGGCGCTAATGTTGTCGTTACCGAGATCGATCCGGTCAAGGCCATCGAGGCAACCATGGATGGTTTCCGTGTGATGCAGATGGACGATGCTGTGGAGATAGCTGACTTCATAGTTACAGCCACAGGCAACTGCGACGTGGTCGCCCAGCATCACTACCCGATGATGAAGGACGGATGTGTCCTGGCAAACTCTGGTCATTTCGACAACGAGATAGACAAGAACGCATTGAGCTCAATGGCCCAGAGCGAGTTCGATGCACGCTACAATGTGAAAGGCTACAAGATGCTGGATGGTAGGACCATCTATCTTCTGGCCGATGGTCGCCTGGTGAACCTGGCATCCGGTCAGGGACATCCTGCAGAGATCATGGACCTTTCGTTCTCGATACAGGCCCTATGTGCCGATTATCTGCTCAATAACCCGGACATGATGCCTGGTGTGCATGGTGTTCCGGACGAGATCGACCTGTTCGTGGCCAAGAGGAAGCTGGAGCTTTCTGGTGTGAAGATCGATAAGCTAACTCCAAAGCAAGAGGAGTATATGAGTGGGTGGAAGGAAGGCACATAAAAGCCAAGCCTCGAAACATACCACAAGAAATTGTCCTATCAGAGGGCAATTGCTAACTTCATTAGGATAGGACAACCTTTCTTCCTGTTTGGAGGCTTGCGATATGCGCTTTATTCTCTGAGTACCGGTGATGTAGTAAGCGAAAGCTCACAGCTCCGGAATAAGCTCGTAAAGCTTCTTCATCTCCGGATTGATCTTGCCATGTGAGCACAGGATAAAGCTCATATCCACCAGCGCTGGCCTTTCCATCAGGAAGTCCTCATAGAGCAGCCTGACATTGTCCACATACTTTCTGGCAACGATATGGTTGGGTGCAGAGAACCTCTCCACCAGGTCGTAGGAACCATTGACGAAGAACAGGTCTATCAACCGGATGTTCTCACGTCGAGGTTCGTTCTGAGCAATTCTCCGTGTAAGCAGGTCCACAAGGTCCTTGGTCATGGGCTTCATCCGCATCATGACCAGGTACTGGACGTGGTTGATCTTGCTCATGTCCACAACAGCAGTATACCCCCAGATGACATGCTCGTCCTCCAGCTCGCGCTTCCGCCTCCAGACCTTCTGTCTGTAGCTGTTCATGGTCTTGGCGATGTCTCCAACGCTCTGGGACGAGTCGTCCTTCAGCATGTGTAACACGTCGAGCTTCTCCTTTTTCAGTGAGTCCGATTCGGAGTCACCGAACATGTCTGAGACCTGGGGAGAAGCTGGTTCACCCGGGACGAACTCGTACATCCTCTTGATCTCTGGGTTTATCTTGCCGCCAATGACAAGTGGGAAATTGATGTCCACAAGGGCTGGCCTGTCTATGAGGTAGTCACCGTAGACGACCTTCAGCGTGTCAATGTACTTCCTGGCAGCCAGGTGATTTGGGGCTGTGAAACGTATGATGCAGTCGTAGTCCCCATTTACTATGTACAGGTCTAGTAACATAATATCAGACTCGGCCGCTTCGTCCTTTACGACCCGTCTCAGCAAAAGATCGGCAAGTCCCCGTGTCATGTGCTTTGCACGTAGTAACACGAGATAAGAGTCCTTCCCAAGCTTTCGTGCGTTCTCGACGCAAGTGTAGCCCCAGATG
>JANQNL010000099.1 GCA_028279585.1 Thermoplasmatota archaeon | reverse complement strand
AACAAGCAAAATTCCCACATGCAATGAGCGTTTGCGGGTCTGATGCCACTGCCCCCATCCCGACGTTCTTGATGCATCCTCCAAATCCTGAAAGCATGTGGCCCTTGAAGTGGCTAACAGAGACCAAAGCATCTGCATGAACTGCAGCTGAAGCAATGTTGACACGCTTGAAGTGCTTCTTGTCGATCTGTACCTGGACATAGTCTTTGCCGGTCAGACCGTCAGCGATGATCACTGGAGCGTTCACGATAGGTGGCATGAAGCCATGCTTGAGCGCTGTCCATGTATGATCGACAGAGTTCGAGCGCTCTCCCACATAGAGAGTGTTAGCGTCAGTAAGGAATGGTCTTCCCCCAGCATCGATGATCTTGTCCACCACCGGCGCAACCTGATATGGTGGGACGAACGTCGTGCAGCCTGGCTCCCCGAAATGGAGCTTGACAGCGACCAGGTCCTTGGGGGCTACAGCATCAGCAAGACCGCCCATGTCGCATAATCGAGCTATCTTGTTGATGAGTGCCTCCTCTTTCTTCGTGGCCTTCATGCTGTGGAAGAAAACCTTGGATGACATGGACCTGAATCCACCCGTGGCTACAAACCTTTTGTGTAATTATTCTCCAATATCTTAATAGTGGTAAACCTCATTTCCAATCCTGAGGGACCAGATGAAGAGAGCAGTTCTTTGTTCAGCCGCGCTCATGATGCTCATGGTGCCACTTTTGGCGTTACTTGTTCCAACAGCTACCGCTGACATCACAGCTCCAGAGTCATGGCTGAACATGCAGATCTCATCTGACCACAAGCTCACTCCAAGCGGTTCCGAGGTCTTCGAACGTCATGTGGAGAACGCGTCGAGGATGGGCCTTTTGGACCTAGGCATCATTCCGTTCCAGACCATCGAATGGCGAACAGTTGGACTTTGGGAATCCGATCCGGTTACCAACGACCTCCTGATAGTAGATGATGTCGTCATAAGTCTGGTAATGCGTGACAAGAACCAGACAACAGCAACCATCAGGGTCCTCATGCAGATAGATGACAATACCATCGGTCTGGAGACCCAGGAGAACGTTCAGCTCTCAGCCACGAACCAAGTGTTCCTGTTCACCCCAAGGACCGGTGATAACACCATTCCTCAGGGCGGTATCCTTCAGTTCAAGTTAGAGGTCCAGTGCGTCTCTGAAAGCTGCGTATTCGTAGGAGGAGGGGACCTTGGTACGCGACTCCAGTTCCTTGCAGCTCCTATAAGGATTGATAATCTTGCCTATTACGAAGGGAGGGTATCCGTCGAGGTCGAGGAAGCCTGGTTGGTGGATCCAACCTCTTTAGATTTTGACATGACCGTCGACCAGTTAAATCCTGTGACCTTGACCGATATGCATGGAAGTGGAGCTGATCTAGTGGTCCATTTCGACATGGTCCTAACCCCTGGAGAATACAAGCTCTACTGGCAGATAATGTATGCTGGTGGATCATACTTCTCTGGTTACACGACTTTCATCGTTCCACAGCCTGGTAGTGGTGGCGGTGGAGGTGGTGGTGGAACGAACCCTCCTCCTGTTACCTTGATGTCCTTTTCTCAATGCGCGCGTACCTACTATGATGCGTCAGGTGATGATATCAGCTACAGGACCAACTGGATGGGCGGTCAACCCATCAAAGAGGTCAATGTTGGTGTGGTCCCCAACATAGACATCACCCGTATCAATGTCACACGTAGGGCAGAGATGTTGCAGATCACTGTGGGCTTCTCTGCCTCAACACCCGAATGGATGAGCCTCTACGTCTACTTCGTCTCGCAGACCTTCTCCCAGCCTGCCATGGACCTGGATGACAACTTCGCAAGGTTCCCAAGCGTCTATGAACCACCACATACCGTAGCAACGAACAGGTATGGGTCCTCGTGGGCACACTGGTCGAACAGCTACTATAACCGGGAACCCGGATCGAACAACATAATCATCATGGGCGGATTGGCAGCCCTCCAGAACCTTGGCCTGGAGCCCGGATTCGGTGTGTTCATTGTCGCCATGGAAGAGGAGAGAGGGTATGGCGAGCAGAACGCAACAGAGTTCACTAACCTTGATTATGCTGGAATGGGTGCATGGGAGGTTCCCCCAGAAAATCCGGACGCGGTCTATGTACCGAGCATGGGCTCGCTGCTTCCGTTCATCGCAGCTGGTCTTATCGGTCTCATCATCATGTCAGTACTTATCATGGTCCTTCTACGCGTTCGCAAGAAACGGCTGGAAGGTATCTCCAACGTCTACACCGTAGAGACGATAGATGACGATGATGACGATGAACACATGGAATGGGACGAGGAGGAGACCGGTATCAAAAAGGTCCGGGCCATCCCCATCGACCAGTACAAGAAATGATCATTCCCTTCTGTCCCAACCGACCGTCCTGCCCTGAAGCTTCGGGACCTTTGGGAACTTCCGTTTGTGTCTGGCCAGGTCCACCATCCTTCTGATCCCAGTGACCTTGGTCTGGTCGATGGCACCTCCCGGTCTGACCCAATTGGCTATCGCTTCATCGGAAAGGTCCCGCTCGAAACCTACGAGCATCTGGTCAAGGACCGCGTAGGACACACCGAGCTCTCCCTCATCGGTCTGGTTCGGTACCAGTCCCGCTGTAGGAGGTTTGGAGATGATGTCCTGGGGGACACCGATGTGGGCTGCTAGCTCCTTGACCTGCGTCTTGAACAGGTCTCCGATAGGTGCAACGTCCGAGCCTCCGTCACCGTACTTGGTGAAGTAACCGACCAGGAGCTCTGACTTGTTGGAAGTTCCAAGGACTAGCCTGCGCCTTTGGTTCGCGTAAGAGTAGATGACAGACATCCTGATCCTAGCCTTGAGGTTCCCAAGCACCATTGGTTCTGGCTCGAAGTCCATCTTTGACCGGTACGCAGCGATCATCTCGTCTATCGGAATGACCGTGAAATCCACCCCGGCCCACTCTGCAACGACCTTTGCGTCATCGGTATCGCAGCTGGGGGAGTCACACTCCGGCATGGAGATGGCCAGGATGTTCTCGGGTCCAAAGACCTCCTTTGCCAGACCGACGACAACCGTGGAGTCCAGGCCACCTGATAAGCCCAGGACCACACCGTCGAAACCAACGTCGAGCACCTTGGCTCGAAGGAACGCTTCGATGGCGTTGATGTGGTTGGGATCAAAACGAGGTACCAGGTCCATTGGGTCCACCGGCCGAACCTGTAAATATGGGCTCGGGTAATAAGGGTTACGAGGGACGTGGTATCGTGGCTGAAGAAGAGCTTGACACGAATCCGGAGCACATAAAGGAGCTTGTTGGACTGCTTTCGAACGAAGATAACAAAGTTTCTGAGGATGCCAGGAGCAAGTTGACAAAGATCGGCGCTCCTGCTCTGGACCAGGTCCATGACCGGATCTCAACTACAGGCATCTCCCGGCGAGAGAAATATCATTGCTTATGGATCATGAAATATCCGAAGGACCCACGCTCGATCCCCTACACCCTTGAAGCTCTGAAGGATAAGGACCCGAACCTTCGGTCAATGGCCTTGGAAGTTCTAGGTTACATAGATGAGCAACGCGTGAACAAGGACGTTGTCATCGACCGTATGCTCCACGATATACACCATTGGGTGCGGAAGAGGGCGGTGGGGATAGTTTCTGATTGGGAACTACGTGAAGCACTGCCCCAGGTCATCGAAGCATTACATGACCATGATCGTTCGGTCGTTCTGCCAGCTTTGAAAACGATCCGGGAGTGGCACAAGGAAGCAGCTCATGCCGCCCCTCATGTGATAGATATCCTCGAAGACCCAATAGCGACCAGTGGTAATGATGACTATAGATATGAGGCCCTGGAGCTACTTGGTTACCTTGGTGACAAAGATGCAATACCTGTGTTGAGATCTTTCATCGGTGATCCAGATCTATACACAGCAGCGGTCAAAAGCTTGAAGATGCTCGGGGTGGATATGTCCAACGATCCAAAGGTCAAAAAGACACAAGAGTGGGCAGAAAGACGTGGTGATTCCTCCTGGGATGACGATAGAGAAGAGACCCATCCTTACTTCTGGCATTAGGCTCAGGTAGAACGAGGTACCAGGTCCATGGGGCCACCGGCCGAATCTGTAAATATGGGCACAGGTAATACAGGTTGCGTGGGACGTGGTATCGTGAGCAAGGACGAACCCAGACGAGAGGACACTACTGAGGATCTCATTGTATGGCTGGGAAAGGGCCCTAGCCATAGTACCGCGGCATTCAACTACCTTATGATGAAGGCACGTGACGACGATAGGCAAGAGGTCCTGGATAAGATACATTCCCAGCTCATGAAGGATGGTAACAAGGTCGCGATGAGGCATTGGTTGATAAAGGCTCTGCATGATCTCAAGGACCCCTCATCACTTCCAATTGCCGAGAAGATGCTCAACGATGGCAACCCAAAGATCAAAAGTCTCGCCATTTGGTCATTGGAGACCATCGATACCGAGCAGCGGAACAAGGATAAGGTCATGAAATGGATCCGCTCTACCAATGATGATGTCAGAAACCGCGCGCTCGACCTGGCATGCAAGTGGAAGGTAAAAGAGATTATCCCTATCCTCATCAAGGACGTGCGGGCAAAGAAGAGAAGCGTCCGAAGGCAAGCTTTGAACCAGCTCTCCCATTGGAAGGCCGAGGCTGTTGAAGCAGCACCTACTGTGCTTGCGTTATTTGGACACAGTTACAAAAAGATCACATCGGATAACGACCTGAGCCTGGCCATCTACACCTTGGGTGAGCTTGGAGACAGGTCGGCAATACCTGTCATCGAGCATTATCTATCTGATCCTCTGGGTTACGAATCTGCAGAGGCAGCATTGAAAAAGTTCGGAGTGGACCGGTCCGACCATCCTGACCTGACTAGGCTCAAGCAGGAGGCAAGAGACAAGTTGGATAGGGAGATAGAAGAAAGGGACGAACACGAACGATGGCTTGGACATTGATGTTGGACCCTCCTCCTTCTTCACTTCAGAACTACTTATCTACAACAACCTCATTGATGGAGCCGATACAATGAAAGCCACACTGGTCCAGAAGAAGTACGTCCTCGGTGACAAGGAAGCCAACCTCGCCATCATGGACAATGAGACCCGAGCAGCGTCAGGGGAGCTTGTCATCTTCCCAGAGATGTTCCTCACAGGCTACGGGATAAGGGACCAGATGTTCACTCTGGCCGAGGACCCAGAGACCGGACCTAGCGTAGAGCGCATCAAGGCGTTGGCTGCAGAGACCGGCAAGACCATTGTATTCGGTATGCCTGTGGCGGACCAGCTTTACAAGGGCAACGTGTTCAATGGTGCAGTCATCGTTGAGCCGAACGGGAACGTCCACGTCTACCGGAAGATGTTTCTTCCCAACTTCGGGCCATTCGAGGAGAAGCTCTTCTTCTCACTCGGCAGCACGTCTGGTCTGTTCGACACGGCGCTTGGAAGGATCGGCGTCATCATCTGCTACGATATCTTCTTTCCAGAGCTCTCACGCACGCTTGCTGTGGGCGGGGCCGACATGATCATTTGCCTGTCCGCTTCCCCCACAGTCTCCAAGGAGAAGTTCGAGCTACTGGCCAAGGCCAGGGCCGTCGAGAACACCGTGTTCTTCCTCTACTCTAACGTCGTCGGACCAGACAGGGACCTTGTGTTCTGGGGAGGTGCCGAGGTCGTTGGGCCGAAGGGTGATGTCATGGCCAAAGCTGCCATCCACGAAGAGGACATCATAGACGTGGAGCTGGAGCCAGAGGAGCTTGCCCATTCTCGACGCACCAGACCCGCACTCCGCGATATCCGGGACGTGGCATTCCACAACCTAATGGATGTTGTGCTCGACAGGGAATGAGCAAATTTTGTGCCAAAGGTTCTTAATACCCTAGGGTAATTTAGTTCCATAAGAGGCACGCTCATGTCTGAAACTAGGACCATCAAGGACATCCAGGACAAGCTAGCAAGCGGCGAAGCGGTCGTCATGACAGCCTCTGAGCTTTGCGACAAGATCAGAGCTGGAGAGAATGTCACCTTCGATGATGTCCACGTCGTCACAGCCTCAACATGCGGTCTGATGTCTGGGACATACGCGGTCCTTTCCTTCAAGTTCTGTGGTCCGAACAAGTTCAAGCGCGCAAAGAGGGTCTGGCTCAACGGTGTGGAGGCCAATCCTGGCCCCTGTCCGAACGAGCGAATTGGCATCCTTGACCTGATCGTTCAAGGCACCAATCACTCCACCTCCATTCCACATTATGGTGGGGGTCATCTCTTTGCAGACATCATCGCGCACAACAGGATCCATGTCCTGGTGGAGACAGATGAAGGGGAGAAAATGGAGGGCAGCACTGACATCGACCAGATGCAGCATGCTGTCCTGCACGGGACCCGGCATGCGTTCCGCAATTATGTAGGGTTCGTCAACCCTTCCCCCACTCCTGTATCCACCATCTTCTGCTCCGAGCCTTTCCCTCCTAACCTTGAGGGCGCCACAGCCTGCGGCTGTGGGGAGCTTAATCCTATCCAGAAGGACCCCGGGTTCGAGACCATCGGGGTTGGGACCAGATTCTTGCTCAATGGTTCCGAAGGTTACATCACGGGTTCTGGGACCAGAAGCTCCGAGGCCAGGATGAACATGACCGCCTATGCGGACATGAAGAAGATGGACCCGAACCTCATGGGCGGCTTCAAGACATCATCTGGTCCAGAGGTCATCCAGACCTGGGCTGTTCCAATACCCGTCCTGAACCAGAAGGTCATGGAAACGCTCAAGGTCCTTGATGAAAAGGTCCCTCTGACCATAACCGATGTCAAGGGAAGGATCCCTATCGGGGAAACCACCTACGCAGACCTCTGGCAGGGGACTGCAAAGGGCATCGGTTTCGACCAGAAGGCTTGCCTGAGCTACCTCCACAACTGCAAGGACTGTCCACCGGCCCAGCTGTGTCCGACCGAGGCGTTCACCCTCGCTCGGGATGGCATCGATCCGGTCAAGTGCTTCCATTGCGGATTGTGCAAGGCGACATGTTATGGGGATTGTTTCAGCGGTGAACTGGGCAAGGTCACTTTCGATGGAAAGGAGGTCCCTATCGTCCAGAGGCTATCTGACAGGGTCAAGGCGGAGAAGGCTGCCAAGGACCTGAAGGCAAAGCTCATGGATGGAAGCTTCAGACTGTCCGAGCCTGTAGATTTGATAGAGCCATGAGGCTCTATCAGAAATTATAATAGTACGCAAAAGAGTATGGCCTTATGCCATCGGAGCGAGTTCTCTCCTTTTTAGTGTTGGTCCTTATGTTAGCCACGGTGCTGACGGTCGTTGTCTCAGGCGCGACCGGATCCGTAGAGATCGATCAACCTTTCCAAGGACCTCTCCAGACAGATGTCGGGATGCGTGAGATCGAGGTCGAAAGACCTGCTTCCGCGCCAATCGCGACCCGATCTGGAAACTACATCGTCCTGACCACAATGGGCCCGACGGACCCTTACTACCAGGCAGCCCAGAAGCTGTCCGACCATCGGAGCGGGACGATCATACGGTTCGATCCGAACGACCTGGACTCGCTCAAGACCACTCTCATAACCGAAGAGGCTCGCTATGTTGCATTGGTCATGAAACCTTGGGAGATGCACGTCAACTTCACTCGATCGTTCCTCATGATGTCCACGGGCCTTGATGATGATCCGTTCAGTGACTTCTCGTACGGGTTCATCACTGGAGCTACCGGTCAGGATGCAGAGAACTTCGTGGACAACATCATCCTGGCAGAGACCATGGGCATCCAGGACTATCCGTTCAACGTCAGTGGGTGGGGGGCGACAACGCTTAACTTCATTTCAACCTTCCTTTCTGGAACGTATGCAGATATGGAACCTGACGATTACTCGAAGATCTACCTGGAGGCAAACGATACCGGAGTTGGAGTGGATTACTTCCACACGAACAAGGACACCTTGACCGACCAGAAGCTCCTTTCTGTTGGAGAGAACGGCGATCCTCACATGCTCTGGCTGTTCGAAGGGGGGAACATGAACCCGAACCCCCCATCATGGACCTATGATGAGGCCAAGATCGAGAACCCTGCCTATGCCAGACGAGGTCTGACATCAAGGAACGTTAGTACCATTGACATGTTCCCAGCTGTAGCGTTCAATGGTGCATGTCATAGTGGGGTTCCCAAGCATGCTCTGGTCGAGCGTGATATCGAGGCGACCTTCGGAGATACACAGGGTATCATCAAGTTCTACAACATGTCTGATGATTTCAGCTTCTGTTTGGCCATGTTGAAAGCGAACGTAACAGGATATTTTGCACCAAATGGTGCGAACAATGCCAATGACAAGGGTGACGAGGTCCACTTTGCTATGATGTACCATGAACCACTGGGTGATATCCATAAGAGGACAGTGGATGGTGTGGTCATGGGCTGTCTGGGGAATTCCCCCAAACTGAGGATATATGAAGAGGATGATCTCATCGATGAGGACGACCTCTCTGTTTCTGGAACCTACGATCCTGCTGATTGGGGAATTGCCTCCCAGATCATGCTTGGCGGCAAGGCCAATAGGATCTACTATGGGGACCCGATGTTCGACCCTTATGCAAAGGACCATTCCGGGAAGTTGAACTACACAACAGCTGCTGTGGAACCGAAGAACGAGACACAGACCTGGGTCAACATCACATGTCTCAAACCCGATGGTCACAATCCTCTTTACTGGGACAAGTTCCATCATGGGGATACGAAGATCTACCTGCCTGTCGAACTTCCAGAGGAATACTCCAATGTCACCAATGTCCAGGTGACCTGGTCAGAGCGCCCATATGATCTGTTCTTCTACGCCCTGGAGGAGATCGATGGAAAGACCATCCTCCACACGGAGATCGCTATCGGGGACAACTCCATGGGTCAGGTCCACTACAACTACACGATAGTCGTATCCATACCACCCAAGCCGAAGCAGATCTGCGAGGTGGATATCGAGGGGCCGGACAAGGAGATGAACGTTCTTCCTGGCTCCTTGGCAAGCTATAATGTCAATGTCTGGAACCTTGGCAATGGGATAGACACTATCAGGCTAGGAGCGATAGATACTCCAGAAGGTTGGTCCGTGGACATTGAGTTCAATGGCAGCTTGATGCCTGTGGATGGTTCTCGGAAGCTTTGGGTGAACGTGACAACTCCGGCATCTGGGCTGAATACCGATGTGTATATGCTCCAGTTGAACGCAAGCTCGGCCATCGACCCGGATGCTTGGGATGTGCTGAACATCACTACTGGTATCTCGGCTGTCTATGGGGTGAACATCAGTTGTTTGGATGATAAGAAGACGTGTGCTCCGGGTGGGTTCGTGCATTACGACATCAACGTGACGAACACTGGGAATGCTGTGGATGACATCATTGTTACAGCGACCTCTTATCTCGATCCAGAAGTGGTCATCAACACAACATCTATGGCTCCGGGTGAGTGGCGGGAAGGATATGTGAATGTGAGCATCTCTGGCATGGCCTCTGGTGGGTCTGTTGTGCCCACTCATATCGAAGCAGCATCTGCGACCCAATCCTTCGCAAAGGATTGGCTCGATGTTGCAACTACGGTATCTATGGTAAGAGGGATGGAGCTCTCATGCAATGAGCAGGTTTTCAACGTCACACCGGGAGACACCTCTCTCCTTATCCAGATGGATGTGACGAACATAGGAAATGGGATCGACATTTGTTGGGTCACTATATCTGCTGATTCCTATATCACGATCTCGTATGATTGGAGCAGTGCAGGGGAGCCTATCGATGCTGGAGACAATAAGGACCTCGATCTGTATGTTGAACTCGCTGAGGATGTCCTGGGTGGAAAGAACTTGACAATTGAGGTCACTGCTTCTTCAAATGCAGACCCCGGTCAGTTTGATACATATGAGATCTACATACACTCGAACGAGGTGATCGATCTATATCATGAGAAGAGTGATGAGAGATCGGTCATGCCAGGGTCAAGCGCTAATCACTCGCTCTTCTTAGAAAATCAAGGAAACGTCAACATTTCCCTATCATACAGCGTCACATCATCCCAGGGATGGTTATCAGGTGGTGTTATGGCAGGTGTGATAGGACCTATCGTTCCTTCTTGGTCGTATAACCTCACACTGACGATCGATGTTCCCCACGGTGCACTAGATAACACGATAGACTACTTGAACGTCACACTGAAGATAATCAATGAGACCGACGAGGAGTACCACTACAGTGCCCGAACAATTGTGAAGCCATACTGGAACTTCACAATGACATCTAACCGAAGCCATGCTACAATTCGTGAGAATGGTACTGCAGAGTTCGAGCTGACCATACTCAGTAATTCAAACTGTGTAGCTGAGGCCAATCTTTGGAGCAGGCGAGAAAATGACGGTATCATAATGCTGTCTCATCGAGATTTATTGCTTTCGCCAGGTGAGAGTCATCTGATCACCGTTGCTGCTAACATGGATGGTTATAGCGTTGGTACATATACGATATGGATCAGTCTCGATGGGGGGCCTGATATAAGTTCGATCCAGCTCATAGTGATAGTTGAACCAGCCAATGATACAGATGGGACCGAGCCAACTGATGAGGAGGACGGAGATGGTAGCAGTGGAAGTGACCTGGCATCAGCATGGTTCATGATGATCTTCATCATCCTGGCCATATTCGTGGTCATTGCTGTGATCGCGGTAGTGATGTTAATGTTAAGGCGACGAAATTATGCACAGCTAGATGATACTTCCACTGATAAAGAAGAAGATATTGACGACGATGATGATATGATCGACCACGACGAGGATACCCTCGACGGTGTAGATGGTGTCATCTCACAGATGGAGATGGAGGATGCTGTCGATGATGAGATCGACGATGATCAGGTCCAGATGGAAGGGGAGGACCCTGACGCTGAGGACCTCGACGACCTTGATGATGAACTTGACGACCTTGACGATGAGCTCGATGACCTGGATGATGATGAAGTATTCGAATCTGACGATTCTTCATATCCTTCGGGTGGTGACCCTCAGGATGATGACTGGGAGGAGGACTGATAGTATGAGACGGATCATCACGTTCTTCATCATCGCTGCGATGCTCCTATGCGTCTTCCCTATCGGAATGATAGCACAAGATGCTCCAACCGAACCGATCTCACGTGGGACAACCCCTGTAGGTGTGAACCCTCATCTCTATCATGCCGAATGTGGTGCCAGATGGCTCATCGACATAGCGAACGAACCATCACCAGGTCATTACAAATGGTATGTTTCTGACCTCTACCCGACCACCTACAGCCTCGATCAAACCCAGGGTGCCAGTGGCATCGGGAAGTTCTTCCTGAAGCTCTACTGGAACACTGGTAATTCAACATACCTCGAATATGCCGAAGGAGCAGCCCGCTGGATGATATCGCTTGCCGAGGTCACAGCGGTCGATGCAGTGGAGTGGCCTACCGAAGAAGGTGGTACGAACTACAGCCCAGATTACTATGGTGGAAGTGGAGCCATCATCGATTACCTGCTCCTTCTTTACCAAGAGACTGGGAACGCCACATATCTTGAGTATGCCGAGAAAGGAGCCAACCACTACATCGACATCGCGATAACAGTGGGGGATGGCTACAAGTGGGAGAAATACCCCGGCTTCAACTTCAACTTCACAGGATGGTTCCATGGAACCGCTGGTATAGCGTATGTCTTCGGACTGCTCTACCAGGAAACCCTGAACGCGACCTATTTGGAGTATTGTGAAGGTCCGGCCAGATGGTTGATATCCATCGCCAATGGAACAAATCCCGGAGAGTATAACTGGGTACGATTGGAGACCGATGCGAATCCGAACTTCTCATGGTGTGGGGGGACCGTTGGAATCGTTGAATACTTCATTGAAATGTATCTCCTAACATCCAACACAACATATCTGGACTATGCGAACGGTGGAGCGGCTTATCTCATCAATGAATCTATGAACATGGGTCCAGGGATGGTCTCTATCGAGTATACTAACATCTTCTGCCATGGTGATCCGAGCTCATCCTACGTCCTCTACATGCTCTACAATGTCACGGGAAATGCTACCCACCTTCAGTATGCCCAGATGCTCCATAATTGGGTCATCTCTAACGGTATGGTCGTGAACGAGGATGAGATTAAATGGACCCATCTGATAGGCGGGACCAACTACATCACAGGGTTGCTCATGGGCAACTCTGGCATAGGAATGAGCTTTCTTTATGGTCATACGATCGAGGCTAATGAGACCCTCCTGAATCTATCGATAAAGATCGGTAACTGGGTCGAGAACAAATCAACCGAGGTCTCACCCGGTGTCATGAAATGGAACCATGAGGAGACTATCGATGTGGATGAAGAGTACTGCACCGGTTGGTATTGGGGAGTTGCTGGTATTGGAATGTTCCTTCTGGACCTGATCCCTTACTGGGAGGCCCCTCCAGTCAACCTCGAGGTGGTCACTGAGGACCTGGAAGGTGAAGGGGAGCCCAGTCAGACTGTCTGTTACGAAATTGAAATAAAGAGCCTGTGTACTGGTCTTACAGACATCTCTCTCAACATTCCCGATACTGGGGATTGGGTCGTTGAGGTTGAGTTTGATGGTTCCTCTCTTACTCCATCCGAGACCAGGACCGCGTATGTGAACGTCACCGTTCCTGCAAACGCTCTTGCTGACACGAACATGTCGTTCGAGCTTCTAGCATATTGTGACCTGGCACCCGACATGAATGGTTCGATCGCTATTACAACGCATGTGTTGCAGGTCCATGGAGTTCAGGTTCTAACATCAGATCAGGTCAAGACTGCTGATGTAGGCGAGACAGTGCAATTCATAGTGCCGGTGCAGAATACTGGTAATGGAGTTCAGGACATCTCACAATCTGGATGGGCCCATCCTAAAGATTGGGGGTATGAGTTCTCATATGATCCATTTACTTTTCAGCCAGGTGAGGTTAGGAACTTCACTTTGAACATCACAGTGGGTCCCAATGCCACTGGTGGTTATAACCTTACAATGGAAGGTATGTTCAGAAGTGTCTGGAACCAGTCTACGTTCGTAACGACCAATCTATCTGTAGTGGTCGGGTTGGATGTTGATATCGGATTGAGCTGTGAGAACACATCTGTGTCTGTGGATCCTGGAGAAACGGCTTTCTTCTTCATCACTGTCTCTAACCTCGGGAACTCGGATGATGAGATAGAGCTATGGACAGAGAACAGCACAGGATTTCCTGAAGATTGGATGATTGAACTTGGATCAAGTGGTGTTGTCTACCAGAACAAGGATAAGGTCGTACCATTGATGATCACCCTTCCTGATAGTGCCTTCCATCCACAGACCGGTGAGGTCACGGTCTGGGCAAGGTCAGGCAACGATGCGTCGGTCCTGGAGAGCATCACGCTTGAAGCATCTGTTAGACTTACGTATGATATGAATATCAAGGAAACCAACTGGCCTCACCTGAATGAACCTGGTCCATACTCGATAGGGCTTTTGATTACTAACCATGGAAGTGCCATTGATTCTTTCTCGCTGAACCTGGAAGGCATACCTGAACGGTTCGAACCAAAGCTTGTGTATGATGGTCATAACCTCACTCCAGGAGAGGTCAGGGACGCAATGTTATCGTTCAGCATTCCTTTGAACACCACTCCCTTTGTCTCACCTGATGGGATGGGGGTTCACATCGATGTCGTGTCAATTGGTGCTGGAGCTGTTACTGATGATCTCGAGCATGAGTTCACGTTCATTGGGAAACCCAAAGTAGAGCTATCACCTACCAAGAACCAATCTGGGAAACCGAGGTCTCAGGTTATTTATGACCTGCAAGTAAGGAACCTTGGGGGCATGAACGTTACCTGGTACTCTACGCACACGACGATACGTTCAGTTCCTGATGATGACTATGCATGGACACACGATCTTGATCAAGTATCATTAGGGTCTGGACATATATTCCGCGGGGAGACTGGAACTTTGCAGTATACGGTAGAGCTTCCTTACGACGCTGTAGCTGGAAGTTACATTGATATCACATTATCATTGGGTTTTCGGAGTACTGATACTTCTCCACAAACCTATTATTCATACACTAACAAGATCACGTTCAGGACAACTGTGTTGCCTAGTTATGAGCTGAACCTATCAACAGAAAAGTACAGGATTGAGACCGATCCTGGCAAGTCCCATGATATCCATATTATGCTTCGAAATGATGGCAATGCCGAATTCCTTGTGAACCTAACATTGTTCAAAGCCGACTCCATTGATGCCTCGCTCTCTCGCTCCACGATACTGCTAGGAAAATCTGGTTCTGGTGAGGTGATCCTCACGGTCATTGCTCCACTCGAACCCGGAACATATCCGCTAACGATCCAAGGAGAAGGGGCCACCCAGGAAGAAGCGCTCAAGATCACCCTGGTGGTCGAAGAGGAGACAACCCCCACCGACGGCTCCACCACCTCCAACAACAACAGCCTCCTCTGGGGAGTCCTCTCAGCCATCGCAGGTATCATCCTGCTCATCCTCATCATCCTGATCGTCCTTATTCTGGTCACACAAAAGAAGAAAGAAGAGCCCGACGAGGAACCAGAGGATGAGGACGACGTCCAAGTCGACCTCGAATCCAACGACCTCGGGTCCGATGACGACCTCTACGTCGACGATGACATTTACGATCGAAGAGTAGAGGACGAACTCGAAGATATCGATCTCAATGATGAACCAGAAGAGGACTTTGAGGAAGAAGAGGACACAGACCTCATCGAGGATGGGGACGAAGGTCTTCTACGACTAACGGACGGCTCTGGAACCGAGGACGAGGATTTCGTCTAATCCTTCAGCCAACCCGTGAAGCGCTCCAGGATCTCCTTCTCGTCCAGTCCCACCTTTCCAACCTGGGCGTTCCCAGCGTTCACGAAGACATGCAGGAACTGTGGCCACCTCTCACGTCCAAGCACCGTCTCGATGTCATCCTCCGAACAAGCATAGCCTGTCTCCCGAATGCCATATGCTCGAGCCAGGAGCTCCAGGTCCATGAGGTCCGCCGTAGGCGTCTCCTGGTTCCCGGTGGAGCCGTGAGCGGCATTGTCGATAGCAATGATCGTGAGGTCGTCACCGCGGTACTCCGCGATGTGCTGGAGGATGTTCGGTGTCATGAGGACCGAGCCGTCGCCATCGATGACAACGACCTTTTTGTCCACGAACATTGCAAGTCCGAGACCGATTGCCGATGCAAGACCAAGAGAACCAAGCATGTAGAACACGTTCGGACCGTCAGCAACGTAGTAGTATTCCTTGCATGGCAATCCAATGTTGACGATGACCGCTGCATCCTCCACAAGAGGAGCGATGGTTGCGATAGCATCCATCCTCTGGATACCTTTACAGACCTTGTTGCCCATGAAGTCTATGCACGTGGTCATGCCAGGCCGCGAATCCCGGCAAGCTGCAGCTGCCGGTTCCTTCATGCCAGAGACCTCCCCCTCGAAGACCTTGGGTGAGATCAGGATGGCCTTGACCTTGGATTCTGAGAATGCCTTTTCGATCCCTTCTCCGATGAGATGAACGTCCGAGGTCTCTTCCACGGTGATTACCTCAACACCCATGGACTCGAACATGGCTGGGAGGGCTTCCCCCATGGGCTTCTGGGCATCTATACCCTCTTTGTAATGACCACGCCAGCTGACCAGGATCGGTAGCGGTAGGTCGTAGTAGATAGGAAGTGAACATAAAGCGTTTGGCAGGGTCCCTGCACCGCTGGACTGTATGAGCATAGCTGGTCGCTTTCCAGCGATGACCGCTCCTGCGCAGATGCCCACGCCAACCTCTTCCCTGGTAAGGTCGATGGTCCTGAATGTCTCCTTCACCATGGGGATGAGGAACTTGATCCGGTCGCATGGCAGGATGGTCACAAGGTCCAGTCCAGCCTTCTTCATCTGGTCGAGCACTAGTTCTTCATTCATCGAAAGGCCACCTCAGTTCGTCGTCCAAGGCGTCGGGACCGCTAATGCGGAAATCGAAGTTAGGCAACTTCTTCCCAACCTCTTTGTCGTAGCGCGCCTCCCCTCCACCAGTAATGTTGAGCAGGACCTCATCGTCCTTGCCGACCTCCCCTTCGTCCAGGGCCTTGAGAAGACCACCGACACAGACCTGCGCGGCAGGGACAAGGTCGATGCCTTCTGAGCGTTCGAACATCTTCCCAGCGATCTTGGCCATCTCCTCCTCCACACCATACATCTGGCCCTTGGAGGTCGAAAGCACTTCATGAACACCGCCTGTTCCACCGAATGGTGGCGACCTGTTGGTCAGGACCTTGGCGAACAGTCCAATGAGGTAACCTGGATCTTGACATTCCTGGGGGAAATCATCAGGCACTATAGTATCCCTTCCGTCCCTCCAGGCTTTGACCATGGGAATGAACGGAGATCCCTGGACCAGGTGGAACTTAGGCATCTTTTCCCGGACACCAGAGGTGAAGAGCTTGTTGTAGAACTCGTAGCTACCTAATGCACCAGTTCCAGAACCCACAGCTTGAAAATAATGCATGGGTAACTTCATCATTACTTCATACCCTGCCATTACGACGATGGACATCCCATCCTTTCGGGCCACGTTCTTGTGGCCTCCCTCCCTCTGGAATCCCATGAGCTTGCCTATCCTTTCAGCCACCTGAATGGTCTGGAAGTAATCTGCATCATCCACTGCGATGAGCTTGACACAGTCGGCTTTCTCCTCTGGCAGCCAGAAGGTTTCACGGCAAGCGTTCGGGATAAGGACGACCGTCGGAAATCCAAGCTTCCCACCGACATATGCGAAAGCTCGGCCAGTGTTCCCAGCGGACGCAAGGATCATGGTCTTCGCTCCGCAGGCCTTGGCCCGAGCGAACGTCGGGGGTGCCTCCAGCTCTTTGAACGTGCAGGACCGCAGGTCCGCACCTCTTTCCGGCCAGTATCCGTTGAAAGCTATCCAAAGGTTGTTGAGCCCCAGCTCGTTCGCAAGTCCCTCGCTCTTGTACACAACCGGAGCTGCAGGATAGGTGAAATCGTCTGGAACTGGTAACCACGACCGGTACCTTCCAAGCCCTGGTTCTTCAAGCGGCTTGAACGGTCCTTCGTACTCCGTACGTAGGATGGAATCGCAATGAGGACAGAGCAGAGTGTACTCGTCCTGGACGGTCTTGGAACAGCCTGCACAAACGAGCTTGTAGGACATCGCCATCGGAGTGTGGATGGGGATATATAACGATTTGCAACGCCGCTGTTACTTGCGCGCTCGCTGCTTCCTCTTTTTCATCTTCTCAATGGCGAAGGCCGAGATGCCAAGGGTGAAGATCAGAACGAACAGAACGATGGCGATAGAGCGCT
>JANQNL010000095.1 GCA_028279585.1 Thermoplasmatota archaeon | reverse complement strand
CATCTGGTCCTGGCTTTTCACTGATGCAGGAGAACATCGGGTATGCGATGATGACCGAGACGCCTTGTGTTATCGTGGACGTTCAGAGATCAGGTCCTTCAACTGGTCAGGCAACGAAGCCTGGCCAGGGAGACCTGATGCAGGCTCGCTGGGGGACGCACGGGGATCACGAGGCTGTTGCTTTATCACCCTGGTCTGTACAGGAATGCTTCGACCTGATGATCGATGCGTTCGATATCTCCGAGAAGCTCCGGACACCTGTGATCTTCTTGATGGATGGTGAGATCGGCCACCTCCGCGAGCGCATCACGTTCCCAGACCCTGCAGACGTTGAGGTCACAGAACGCAGGCTTGGATGTTCCGACGACCTGATGTTCGGATGCGACGAGGTACCCCCCATGGCAGAGTTCGGCCAGGGGACCTTTGTCCATGTGACTGGTTCTACACATAAAGAGAACGGTGTTCGTGATGTCCAGAGCGAGGACGTCCATGATGTACTGGCTCGCCGGTTATATTCCAAGATCGAAGGGAACCGTAAGATGCTCGAGTATGTCCATGTGGATGGGCTTGAGGATGCAGATGTCGTGGTTGTCTCATGGGGAGCCTCCGCTCGACCATCCTTTGGAGCTGTGCTTGAAGCTCGTAAGCTCGGACTGAAGGTCGGGTTCATCAGGCCGCTTGTGGTATGGCCGTTCCCGAAACGCTTCATCGAAGAGCTCGACTGCAAAGGCATCGTCGTTGCAGAGCAGAACCTGGGCCAGATGGTCCGTGAGGTCGAGCGGTATACTAATATTCCAATTACAAAGGTCAACAGGATAGGCGGGGTCATGCTCACCGTGGAGCAGATCTTTGAAGGCATAAAGGAGGCGAGCAAGTGAGCAAAGAGAATGCGTGCGCACACCGCCTTGAATATGTCCGCAAGCCGATCCTTCCAACGGTGTTCTGCCCAGGTTGCGGTGGAGGAACTGTGCTCAATGTTCTAGTTCATGCTTTGGACGAGGAAAGAGTGGACCAGAAGGACCTGGTCGCTGTGACCGGAATCGGATGTGCTTCATGGTTGCCTTCTCCATACCTGAAGAGCGATACTCTGCATTGCACCCACGGCCGTGCGATCCCGTTCGCTACCGGGGTGAAGGTCCAGAAGCCAGAGCTTCAGGTCATGGTCATTGCAGGGGACGGAGACCTCTCCGGCATCGGCGGCAACCATCTCATTCACGCTGCTCGAAGGAACATCGGTCTGAAGGTGTTCCTTGTCAACAACTTCATCTACGGGATGACCGGGGGACAGGTAGCCCCCACGACCCCGATAGACACACGAACGGCCACTACCCCCTACGGGAACCCAGAGCCTCCGTTCAACATCGCCCAGGTCGTTGCAGCGGCAGGGGCAAATTACGTGGCCCGATGGACCACATACCATGCGTTCCAGCTGAAGAGCGCAATGAAGAAGGCGTTCGCAACGCCTGGTTTCACGTTCGTTGAGATAATCTCCCAGTGTCCTGTATCATATGGCAAGAGCACAAAGCAGGACGCTGTCCAGATGCTCCAGGACTTCAAGGACAGGAGCGTCCCGTTCGAAAAGAGCTGTGGGATGACCGAGGACGAGCTCGAGGGCCAGATCGTGGTCGGGGAGCTAGTATCCAGGTCGAGACCAGAGTTCACCACGGTCCTAGAACAGGTCCGTGAGAAAGCGCAGGAGGAGGACAAGTGATCATCAGGGTCGCAGGATTTGGGGGGCAGGGCATAATGCGTTTTGGACAGTTGCTTGGACAGGCAGCGGTCATGGAAGGAAAGTATGCTATGCAGACCCAGTCGTATGGATCGGCATCCCGGGGGGGAGCGGCACAGAGCGATATCTGCATAAGCCAGGATGAGCCTTACCAGCTGAACATGGAGGTCACCGATGTGTTGGTGGCCATGTCACAGCCTGGGCTTGAAAAGTTCCTTCCGCATCTTAAGTCTGACGGGCTACTGATATATGACCCGGCCCTGGTCGAGGTCCCGGACGAGGCCTGTTGGGAATCTGTGATTCCCGTCAAGGCCTTGGAGATGGTCAATGAAAGGTTCGGTAACGACCGGCCTGCCAACCTCCTGATGTTGGGGTTGACGGTGGCTGTGACCCAGGCTGTGGGATTGGAGGCTGTGAAGACCGTTGTGGTCGAGGCCTTCGGCGCGCAGCATCAGGATAACATGAGAGCAATAGAACTCGGATATGAAATGGGTTTGAAAAGCAAAGAGGTGTGTACATGATCGATTTCGAGCTGACAGAAGAGCAGAAGATGGTCCAGAAGATGGTGGGGGAGTTCGCCATGGCCAAGATCGCGCCACGGGTCGAGGAGATGGAGAACAATGAGAAGATCCCGGACGAGATAATCCAGGGATTAGCCGAGCAGGGGCTTATGGGAATGCCGATAGACCCGAAGTATGGCGGTTCCGGGTCCGACCCGATAACCGTCGGCATCGCAGGCGAGCAGTTGGGAAGGGCTGACATCTCATGCTCTATCCCGGTCTTCTTCCTTGTCCCCGCAGCATGGGGAATAGTCCTTCAGAAGTACGGTAACGAACAGTTGAAGCAGGAGGTCCTTCCAAAGGTCACCTCCGGAAAGATCTTCCTGGGCATCGGGTCCACAGAGCCTAACACAGGCTCTGATGTTCTCAACATCAAGACCAAGGCCCACAAGGAAGGTAACGAGTGGGTCCTGAACGGAGAGAAGATGTACATCTCCGGTGTCAAGGAGGTCATCCATCAGATGCCAGAGGGTGGTGGTTACATGACCATCATCAAGACCGACGAGTCCAAGGGCGCAAAGGGACTTTCATTGTTCTACGTTCCACTCCGCGATGTTGAAGGCATTACTCCAACCTACCTCGAGGACTGGGGCCGCAAGGGCATCTCCACAGGCGGGTTCGCCATGGAGGATGTCAGGATCCCCGAGCATTACCTCATCGGTGAGGAAGGCAAGGGCTTCTACTACCTGATGGAAGGCTTCGACTACGCCAGGGCCATTATTGCCTTGGTCTGCTGTGGAGCTGCCATGCAGGGAATGGAGTATGCCATGGAGTACATCAAGGAAAGGCATGCATTCGGAACCCCGCTTGCGAAGTATGAGGGTGTCCAGTTCAAGCTTGCAGAGAACTGGGGCTTGATAGAGGGCATCAGGATGCTTGGTCTCAAGGCGCTTTGGATGGTGGACCAGGAGCAGAAGGGCAAGGCGGACAGGTTCGATGTGACCCACCAGGTAGCGATGTCGAAGATGCTTGCTCCACCATACGCGCACAAGGCATTGGATGATGCTCTGCAGTGGTATGGTGCCTATGGCTTCACTACTGAGTGTCCACTTCATTTAGGTATCAAGGGTGTCAGGTCCTACATGTGGGCCGAGGGCGCGCATGAGATCCAGAAGATGATCGTGGCCCGTGGGCTGCTGGGGAAGGACTTCGTCGCTACTAAGTAGTCAAGACATATTCAATGAACTCTCTGGGCGTCAGTATCCTGACGCCCCTGTATTCTTTTAATGACAGCAGATGTTTATCTCCAGAGACAATGATATCAGCATAAGCGCATGCAGCACAAGCTAATACGACATCGTCATCAGGATCATTGAACACAACCGGAAGGATCCTATCATCTGGAACGATGAGGAAAAGGTCTCTCGTGATGGCCAAGATCGAGTTTTGATGCTCAAGGTCCCATCCGAACTTCTCTCTTTTAATGACCTCTTCGAACTCCTCTAACATCAGAACTGATATGATGCCAAAGATGCTTTCCTGGTCAATACTATCCAATACCAGTTTCGCAGGTCCTTTGCTGATAAATGCTGAGATCAATACGTTCGTGTCAACTACTATCTTCATCCTTTCGCCTTTTTTCTTTTCGATACTCGGCGATCTCATCTATCACGACCTCATCCGTTATCCCTCGTTCTCGAGCGATCTTGGATGTGAGCTCAACAAGGTCTCTGAACTCCTTTCGAAGTTCCTCGATGTCCACCTTTTTAAACACAACATAGTTTCCGGTTCCATAGGCCACGAACGTGTCCTCTGGGTTCAGGTCGAGGGCGTTCCTGATACCACTTGGTACGACCAGCTGCCCCTTCTTCGACATCTTGACGAGTTCCATGCTATCACGCGTTGAACAGTTAAACAGTTCAACGGATTTATATGTTGCCGTCCGAGCATCCATGATGAGACAAAAGCAGGGTTCCATTTAACTTTCAACACCAGGGGTGACCGAAAGTGGAAGTGGATCCACAGTAAAAATCCAGTTCAAATCTCCTTATATCCTCCCTCGGTCCATCTTCCATGGTGACTACCATGGTGAAGATGTACTGCGAGAGATGTAAGGCCATGACCGACCATGAGGTCAGTGGTATGGGTCAGATCGATTGCTGTGTGTGCAGAACCCCGGTCTTCTATGGTGGTAGTTACAATACTGACGAAGTTCACATGAAGGTCCTTGGCTCTGAACGGTTCGTTCCCCCTGAACGTCTCTAAAGGAGCTCAAGGACCATAGTTCTTTACGGGCTCGTACTTCTCGATGAGGTCCCTTTTGAGGCTTCTTGCTCCTTCTTCTGTCATGGTATAGAGCACCTTCACTCTGGTAGATCCATAGTACCTACCGCGTGATATGGCCTCTGATATGGAGTCCACCATCCTTCCTGGTTCTGCCATGTCGATGTACATGACCTTGTTCGCGTAGTCTGCGAAAACGAACACCCCTGCTCTGTGCTGCAGGTGGGTGTATGTGAACATCTGGTTCCATAGGGTTGACTCTGCAACCCGTTGGTCCTGTTGGTCGTCCTCTTCCCAGTACATTGATCTCACCTGATACATTGCTTGGGTCATGAACTAGAATAAATCTGTGTGTATATATGGAGATTTGTATAAATTTTTTATGGATCCAGTACTTTGTAAATTGAGTAAGAATCAATCATAATTATTCATGTGTGAACTATAAAAAAGTAAAAAGAGAAGAGCAGCCCACCATGAGGGAGAGAAGAAAAGAATCGATGGTTGGTGCAGCCACCATGCGGCGAAAACCCGTTCTTCTCGGTGGGCTTGTGGAATAGATAAGCGTAAGCTGATATATAATGATTTGAACGTGGTTCTTAGCATCGTTCAAGAACTGTCCCTTATCTCTCCCTTCCCAGGATAGCAGAGTCTCTCCTTGTAGTCCCACTCCCTCTTTATGAGCCCCTCCTTTGACAGAATGTTGATATGATACCCAAGGGCCTGTGGGGACATGTCGAGGTGGTTTGCGATCTTGGTCTGGGACTGTCCGGGGTTCTTCTGTATGTGGGAGTAGATGACCTTCTGGATACCCTTGAGCTTCATGACCTTGGAGATGTCTGTGAACTCCTTGTCGAAGAAGAGCTTGTGTCTTGCGCGTTTATCGGTTTTGATCATATCCAGCTGTAGAAGGATCTTGATGTGATGGGAGAGGGTCCCGTTGTTGAGCTCCAGGAGATTGATGAGCTCAGAGTAACTGATGCCCGGATTGGACTTGATGGCACCGTAGACCATGCCTCTTATCTCATTGTTGAAAACGTTGTCCTTTTTGATCCTGGAATATAGGGGCGTGAGCATGGAGAAGAACCAGTAACGGAGTGGTTCATACCACCAGATCAGGAATGCGAACGTGATGAGGGAGACGCAGAGGAGGGCTGGGATGCCGAAGGCAGCAAAGAGAACGTAGTTGGATTGCGAAGGGGGATTCCTGGGGGTTGGTTGGTTCCCCGGTCCTGTGCCGTCGCTTGTGTTGTTGATGAGTTGGTTCTGGGACTGGTCCTTCTGGTCCAGGTCAGTGAGTGGGTAGTTGTCTTGAGCGCTTGCTCCGCCGTCAATGAGGTAAGGGGTGTCGACTATCCCGTTGGAGTTGGAGTCCGGGGAGAGGTGATCCATCCAGAGGTTGCCTCGGGAGCCATCGTCCCAGGAGTTTGAGCCTGAGGCGTCGTAGCACTGGGTCATGTCCTGGTTGTTTCCGGAGAAGGTGTTGCTGGTGATGGTGTTAGAGTTGGAGGTATCGTCGATGTGGATGGCGTAGTTGTCGTTGTCGGTGAAGTAGCAATCAGTGATCTCACATGCTGATGAGGATGAGAGTATTTTCACACCCTGGTCATTGTTACAATCTTCAATACTTGTGTTTATGATATCTATTCCGTCTGAATTGAATATAATGATGCCATTATCAGCACAATCTGAGATTTGAGAATTAATGATCACAACCTCTTCACAGTTGTCAATGACAATGCCCTTTTCCGCAGTAGCGGTGACATTTAACAATACACATCCAGTAACATATGCGATATTAATGCCTTCATCGCAATCACCGATCACAGTATCAGTAACAGAACAACTGTGAGTATTGATCTCTATACCACGGGATACATCTCCATCACCAGATCCAGATATTTCAAGACCCTGAACATGTGAATTATTTGAATTGATGATAACAGCAGGTCCATCACTATCTGGAATGATTTTGACACCATCCGAGCTTGCTATCAGATTGATCCTTTTGTTAATTATTACTTGCTCATTGTAGGTTCCAGGCTTAATGGAAATCTGATCCCCAGGGCTTACTGAATCAATAGCATCTTGAATGTTATAGAATAACCCTGTTCCATCATCGGCAACAGTAGTTCTTGTTCCTTCAGCTGAGCTTGATTCGATTAATGAAGAAACTGGAAAAAGCATGCATACTAACAATGCTAAAAATACAAGATTGTATATTGCAGCCAGCCGTCTATTGTCGGAAATCTTATTCATCTTCATTGTAGGTCTTCCGTTGGAAGGGTCTCTCTTCGCACCCTTCCGCGGAAGTACTATCGAGTCAGGATTATATAAGGAAATCTGTATCAGTCTTTTATCGAGCTCAAGCATAGTAGCATTTGAGTGTTACACCCTTGATCCCAAGCTGACCTGCAGATGTCGCAGCGCAGAACAGAGTGACAGTTACCTGATCATATTGTGTGCAATTGTGAGCTGTGAACAGAACTTCTTCTCTCGTTGGCGATTTGATGTCAGTTCCTGTGTTAAGGATCGCTGTGACTGTATTGTATTTCAATCCGAGAACTTTGGTCATAGAAACATAGTCATTTGCATCAGCATCCTGGACCAAAATCCGAACCCCTGCTACCCGGAGACTCTTACCACCTCGATTCGTTGGCAACGTCAATGTGAATCTTGGATAGTAGTCCGTTGTCCCAACATTATCAAACTGCTCTCCACTCTGTACCATTGCTGCAGGATTGGTCCCCTCAAAAGAGCATGGCACCCATGCAGCATTTTCAGATCCAATCATACAAGCTTTGTCAATGTATTCTTTCACGCTCTTTTCTGTTGGAACATTCTCATCAGAATCCCTTGTGAGAGTTCCATCTTGCGAAAACTCCTTCACTGCAACCCCGCTCTGCAGCTTACAGCTTCCATTCACTTGCAAGTCATCATCTATTACGTGTGTCATTTCTCTCCACCTTCCTCACGGCCTTAGACCGCTTCACCAATTTCTGTCGCTAGCGTACGCTAGATTTGTAAACGGCCAGACTCTGACAGAATCGGTAAAAACCGGATTACCGCCGCGACAAGAAATAGTTTTCCCAAATATATATGTACATTTGTACACAATTTTTAATGACTACTCCCAGACGAGCTTGTATTCCGTATACTCATCCCCCTCAAGGGAGTTCTTGGTGATCCCCACAGTACCCGTGACCTTACAGATCTCCATACCACCCAAGAACATCCCCTTCCATCCATGCACAGCCTCCTGGGCCCGCAATGCATCATGGAACCTGATGGTGCAGGTGGTCTCACTGGTCTTGATGGTCTCGACACTTCCGAAGTTGTAGGCGTGCTTGTAGCTCTTTGGGAACCTGGCTAAAAGGATATGAGGGCTTGTGAAACGAACAAGATAGCTCAAAAGACCGAGGTTGTGGATGATGAACTTTCCAGCGTCCTCGAGGTATTCCATCCCTTTTTCAGAAGAGATCCAAGACATGATGTCAAGGTGGTACTTATCATCGTAGAAGTCCCCCTCCTTTATCGGCATCGGGACCCCTGTCGCCTTGACGCATGCATCAACACCCCGTTGACCCCATTTCTTTTTAATGAAGTCCAGGTATCCTTTCAGAGCGCTGCCTCGGATCTTTTCTTGCATATCACCACTCTATAATCAGAGATTTCTTAGTGTCTTCATAGATATCCAAATCTTAGGGACTAAAAAGGTTTTTGATGTTTTTCTCATACATGCATCGCTCGAACATAGAAAGAACCCTTCACACGATACTGAGGTAGAACTTGACCGCTGGCAGGTCCCTGGTCCCCTTTGCCTTCGCTGCCCTGAACGGCATGGGGGCCTCCTCCATCCTCTGGGCATTACACCCGATAAGAAGTGCAGCTCCAGTTGGAGTGGTCATCTCCATCTCCCCGTTGCTCTTCCATGGGATCTTGTTGTATTCGAGCATGTGCTTGGTAGCTGGTGCTGGAACGTCGAACGTACCATGGGAGAACGTAATGGTCCCTCCACCCACGTTCACATGATCGACGTAAGCGACCTCGTGAACACCAAGTAGCGCAAGACCCATGGCCATCCCGGTAACGTCGATAAGGATGTCCGAGGCTTCATGGAGCATGACCTCTCCCCCATGGAAGTGGTCCTTTAGCTGGGGATGATTGGCATGGACCATTCCCTCGGCCCTGCACAAGGTCTCCAACGCTGCTCTGGAAACATCTGCATAGTATGGAGCGAGGTTACAGTGATACAGGATCTTTTCCAGAAGCTGCTTCGCCTCCCCCTCGTGGAGATGGTCCTGCTTGTTGATATCGATCTTCAATGACCCTGCACCTTCTTCCTGAAACCATTCGATCTTGGTCTCCCCCAGGAAATTACCGGCATAGGTCATGGCATCGATCATCTTCTGCTCATCTGCCAAAAGTCCGATGAGCCCTGCTGACATGATATCGCCAGCAAGACCATTCCGTGTATCGACGATGAGCTTCATCGAGGGTGACTTCATCTTCTGGTATAAAACTGTCAGGCTAAGATATGCTGACACGTTCATGCGTAGAGTCTGCGGATTTCCATACTTATGACGGCGGTGGGACGATTCAATTTAAATAATCTCATCACGATTATAGTCTGGGTGCTTCCTTGTCGTTACGTTGGGTATCAGTTTCGATCCTTATCTTTCTTATGATGCTCATTGCAGCCTTTTCTGTAGTATCAGCAGAGGAGGATGGTTTGAACGCCCACTACACGTTCGATGAGGGCAGTGGAGGTTCTCTAGGAGATTCAGCAGGTGATGTGAACGGCGACCTTTCCACCGCTGGATGGTCCTCCAAAGGTAAGAAAGGAGGATGCCTTCAGTTCGATGGAACATCTGCCTATGCAGAGATCCCACACAATGAGTCCCTGATGCCAGAGCATATCACGGTCTCTATCTGGATCAGCCCCTCCAACTATGACAATAACTTCGTAAGGGTACTGGAGAAGGGTGGCTACAAGGTAGGTGGAGGATACAGCCTCGAGTTCAACCCATCCATGAACAAGAAGATCAAGTTCGTCATCTGGGACGACGATAAGTTCAATGGGGCAGAGTCCGACGATGAGATCCCTTTGAACAAGTGGACCCATGTTGCAGGGACCTTCGATGGAAGCACTGTAAGGGTCTACATAAACGGACAGGTACAGTTGAAGTACAACTCTGCTTCAATGTCTCCGAACAACGCCTCCCTTATGATCGGTCGTGCTAACCACGGTCTCAATAGCTTCTTCCCTGGAAAGATAGACGATCTGCGGATATACAACAGGAACCTGACAGATGATGAGATAGCATCCATTGGAGGCCAAAGCTCAGGTGGTTCAGGCTTTGCAGGTCCTGCCATGGAGGGCCCCATTGCCCTCTGTTGGACTGCTTTGGTGATCCTTGTGGTCCTCACTGTGGTACTTGCGGGTTTCTTTGCTATGAAGATTCCAAAGAACAAGGGCTTCATTGGTGGCGTCGTAGCGACGCTCATCATTGGTGCTATCCTTTTCACACCAAGCCTCCTGCTGCTTCTGTTCAATGATACGTGGGCAGAGCTACTATCCACTCTTCGCATGGTCATCTACGGCATAATCGGCATTATCATCTTCCTCTTCGCCTTGGCAGCCATCGGTGGGGCCATGGGCAAGGCATCCAAATCAGGAACATGGACCCCCTCCAAGATCAAGCCTATGAAACCTGGTCCAGGTCGAGATGGTGTCGCGACAATGACACGTAGCCGTGAGACGGTCTTCGGCCAGGATAGATGGGTTACGAGATGGAGGCGGCCCTAATGTGTGGTAGGTTCGTCTACCAGGGTAACCTCGAGGTTATCGTTGATCGCTTTGCCATCGCAAAGGTCCTGGAGGCCTTGGAGGCATCCTATAACGTAGCCTCCACGCAAAAGGTCCAAGCCGTGGTAGGCTCCCGATGATGGCAACCAGCTCGTCACCTTCCAGTGGGGTCTCATCCCCTCCTGCCAAGGACGCATCCATCTGAGCCAGGAACATCAACGCCCGCTCAGAGACCGTCGCTGAAAAACCCACATTCCGCTCTGCGTCCAAGAATCGCCGCTGCCTGATAGTGGCTGACGGATTCTACGAGTGGAAGAAGGCTGGAAAGACCAAAACCCCCTTCTATTTCCATTTAAAGTCAAGAAAGCCCTTCGGATTCGCTGGTCTTTTTGAGGACTGGCCATCCCCCGAAGGTACAACGTTTACAACTTGCACCATATTAACGACCCGCCCCAATCCAGTAGTTGAAAAGGTGCATAACAGGATGCCCGTGATCCTCCGATCCAACCTCGAAGAAGCATGGCTGGACCCAGAGGTCACCAATCCTGATATTATGAACGAGATCTTCGATCCATTCCCACCAGACGAGATGGACTCCTACGCTGTGGACACTAAGGTCAACATGCTAACAAGCAATGGACCTGATCTTATCAAGTTCATCGGTGGTGGATAGTTCTAACTCACTCAGAGAGCTTATCGCCTGTATGGAACAGCTCGCAGGCCAATCTTTTCGTGGGAGTGGTGGGTACATCCTCCGGCCAACCGAGTGGAGTAACTGTTGAAACGAAGTGGTCCTGCGGGATACGGAGCGTCTCTTTCACAACATCCTGGTCCATTCCCCCCATCCAACATGTCCCCAGCCCATGCAGCCAAGCTGCAAGGAGAAGGTGATAGGATGCGATGTCCGCATCCTCTATGTACCGGGATCCCATCTTTGGGTTGGAGCACACTGCAACAGCCATAGGAGCGCGCGCGATCGGAGCGGTGGAGGTCCCCCGAACATCCGCAAGCGCTGCAAGCTTATCCTTGTCAGTTACAGTGACGAAGTAGAAATTCTGCCGATTGTTCGCTGTAGGTGGATATCTGCACAGCTCCATGACCTTTATGAGCATCTCATCGGACACCGGTGTTCCTTCGAAGTGCCTGATGCTCCTTCTCCGCATCAGCAGGTCAGTCCCAGCAAGGAACGGCTCCATCTTCTTGTCGAAGTGCTGGAACTCGATACGCCTGCCCTCAGGGTCCCTGGCAAAGAAGTGGTAGATCTCGTACTTGGGATTGTGCTTGGGCTCGTCCTCTGCATAGTTGATGAGGCGACCATACATCTGGTCTACCTCGTCCTTGGTATCGTAGAAGAACGTGTAGATGCCATCGGAAGCAACCTCGGTCCTCTGACAGAAGCCAAGGAGAAGGTTGCCATGGGCAAGGACGATGCAGTCAGCCTGCTCGAGCCACATGGTCATGTCTACCTTCTGGGTATAGAACTCTCTAATTTCATCAAGCTTCTCGGTCCCGAGGAACACCATTCCGGACATGGGATGGGAAACGGTGTTGGGTGTTATAGATTGTTCGGCGTCACTGGATGCGGGACAGGGTGTCGTCCTGTTCTTCTTTCTTATTACGATGGCGGACCATGAAGAAGCATACACCCAAGACTGCCAGGAAGACGAGGACCATGCCCACCATGACTATGATGTTGGAGAGAGCGATCTCGTCTGAGGAAGGAGGTCTGTTCCCGTCATTATCATAGAGGACATAGCCGCCTTTACCAATGATTATATCGAAGGATCCAATCACTTCCTTACCGTTGTGCTCAACAGAGCAGTTGTAATAGCCTGGTGAAAGGGTAATGTCACATTCTCCCTTGGAGTTCGTGGTCAGATTATAGGTGGTGCCATCGTCCTTAACGAGTGTTACTTTTGCCTTTTCATAAGGAACGCTACCACCGGAGTAGGTGAATGGTCCTAGGGTAACGTCATATTGGAGTTTTGGAATAGGTTCTGGATCTTCCATCAAGAAGACCTCTCCGATAGTGATTAGGAGGTGTTCCATATCTCCATCACCATCGTGATCGATGTGATATCTACTGATGGTGTTGTAGCCGATGTTTGGATATCCGTTTTGGTCTAAATCGAAATCAGAATCCTTTGACCGATATCCGAGGGATCGAGTGGCAATCAACCCTATGTTTCTTGTGTGATTATCATCAATCAATGAACCGTTCTTACCAGATATTGAGATAGCGACTTCATCTAGAAGGACAACGACATCACTTATTCCATCACCATCCAGGTCATCGGTTGTGAATACCTCGTCAATGATGTGACCCCAGTATTGACCTTCGAAATATTCTGTTGTGTTCAGGATTTGGTTTTCCCAAAGGATTGAGCCGTTGTCAATATTGATCGCGAATATGCTATTCCAGAATCTGAGTGTTTGGTATTGAACTGTTCCATTATCATCTGTAATTTCCTGGATTGGAGATCCTAGATCGAGAGGGCCATACGGATAATAAAATACATCCCAAAATCTATCATGGACCTGCCAATTCCTAGAGTCCGGATATAGTCCGCTTTCACGTAGAGCGAAATAAAACTCATCAATCGATCCTGGATCATCTAGATGGTTCAGAGATGTATACCAATCTCTTCGACCTGTTGTCAGGTTTATCATTCGGATACCATTAACATCACCATGGATGATTTTCTCTGCATTCACTTGATGAACGAATCGAGGGTACGATCCTCCGATTGTAATGGTCCAGTGGTCAGTTGATTTGTACGGGTCTATTACATAAGCAGCTCCTGAATGGTACAACCAAACCATTTCCTTGCCATCAAGATATTCGATTATTTCATAATGGGTCGAAACTGGTTTCCAACCATAGATAGTATTATTGTTCCAAATTATAGTTCCATTTTCAATATCAATTCCATAGACGCCATTATATGAGACAACTCCTAGCTCATCTATCCCATCGCCATTTGTATCTATCCAGAAACAGTTCTGTATTTCAGTATCATCCGAAAGATGCCATATTGGATCGATCTTGTTCGCTATAATATCCGAGTCCAACTCAACGGCGTTCACACTACCCTCCAATAGATAGGCTGTTAATGGTCCATCGAACATACCTATCATCTTTTCAGATACAAAAGGCAAAGCAGTAGCATGACGAAGGGTTGCTTGGCTCATGTAGATCCCTTCGTTATTGGCTGATTCGAAGTTCATTATCCAATTTTCTGGTGTGATACAAACCAGCTCAATATTTGTTTCACCTCCCGTCAGGGAAGTGATGGCTAGAGGATAAAATAGAGAGTCAGATTCGAACTTATAGGAGAGCGGTTCTACCTTGGTATCCTCAGCTTCTATGCTAATGATATCGAATACGAAGTATGGGCAACCATTGAGCAGGTAATGGTTAACTATATCAACAGTCTCGTTCGGTAGATAAAGATCTGTGAGTCCATTTTTAAAAAAGTAACTTTTTGTCCATGCTAGGAATGCCTCTCCACTCGTAATATAAGCTACTTGAATATCATGGGGCCCTACTTGCTCATGACTTATGATCCCTCCCCCGTTTCCACCAGCTGAGTCACCATCTCCCCACCATGGATATGGTTCTTCATAGTTCCAATATTCATCAACTAGATTCCGACCACGGCTATAGGCGATCTCGTTCTCAAGATGATACTCCGGTTTTGATGGAAAAGGTATCACATGTACGATCTTCTCCCTGATCTCTTCTATCTCTTTGTCTGGGATATACTCTGCATTCACTTGGAGGATCATAACTTCATGCGTCCCATTCCAAGCGATGACTGCCTTCTGCCATGGCTCGTAGATTCGTTTGCTATAGCGGGAAAAGTACCCCCCATCAGCAGCCACAGTAGGCGCCAACATCATCGGAACCATCAGTACAGCGAGGATCACCAGGAGCTTCCTCATCTTTTCACCACACATAAGAACGCACCAGACGGTATATAATGGAATTGGAACGCTTCCTTACATCACTTCGTAGCCTCTGGGATGAAGTCATACAACCGCTCGATATCTGGGTTCACCTTTCCGCTGTTGACCATGGTGAAGTTCACATCTATGATCAAAGGCTTCTCGAGTAGATGCTCATCATAATCGACCCGGATAGAATCATAATACCTCCGCGCTATGGTGTGGTTCGGAGCAGAGAACTTTATCATCCAGTCGAACTCACCATTGACGTATAGGACCTCGATCAACCTGACCTCCTGGTCATCTCTCATGAGAACGTTGATCCTCCGCATCAGTATCTCCACAAGCTCCTTGCTCATGGGCTTCATCTTCATCATGATGACATACATCACATGGTCCATGCGGATCTCGTCCACGACCGCGGTGTAGCCCCAGATGACCTTCTCGTTCTCGAGCTTGGTCTTTGTCCTCCAAACCTTCTGCCTGTAGCTCTTCATGTTCTTGGCTATATCCCTCAGGCTCATGGTGGGGTCCTTGAGCAGAGCCCGCAGGACCTTCCTATCCTTGTCATCCTTTTCAAGTGGCATATGAA
>JANQNL010000086.1 GCA_028279585.1 Thermoplasmatota archaeon | reverse complement strand
TCCTCTGTGAGCCTGGAGTCCCACATACCGTCCTGGTCCTTGTCGTTGAACTCGTAGATCGTGTCGAACCGCTGGGCATACATGGTCCTGACCGGGATGGGATGGTCTCTGGCTATCAGTGCGCCGTCCTCATCGTAGACGTCTGCAGTGCCAAGGTACCTTGTGTAGATGGATACAATGTACACATTGTTCGGGTTCTCTTCTGTACCATAAAGGAGACCGATCATTGCGTCGTTGTCATCGTTGTGGAGCCCTATGAACTGGCCTCCACCAAGGACGTTGTCGATGTCCTCCTCAGTTATCTTTAGTTCAGGAAAATCCGGGTGGATGGGGTCTATCTCATCCTCTGCCGCTGCACTGAAGACTATGGTCGTGCTTGAGATCAGGACCAGTAGGGCGATGAGGATGGTCGTTGTGCGTGAAAGCTTCATTTAGACACCTCGCTTTGTTTGTCTCTGATACTACGATTCGGCCCAATGGGGTATATAAGTGACGTGAAGTCGTACCTACTTGTATCAGTGGATGGCCGAATGAATCAAGCTCCGAAACTATCGGAAAATAATTGATATTCTGAACCTGAAGATCGTTGATGCATGTTCAGAATATCAACACTCTACTTTCGTTTCGGAGCTTGTGGAACGAGGACGTCCATTCCAAAGTGGATCATTTGGTAAAGTTTACATCCCGTCACCTAAATGACCTCATCAATGTCTCGTCCCTCTCTAACTATCGAGGAACGCATCCTCCTCATCCTTCTGGATAACATCCAGTTCAGGGACGAGTTCGAGGTCCCTCCAGCCATGACCCAGGAAGGTTTGGCCCAGATCTCCACGGCTGCCAGACCCAACGTGGCCCGTTCGCTCAAGAACCTTGCCAAGAAAGGCAAGACGGACGAGCGGATGGCGCACGTGAAGGGGCAGAGGCGGCGGAAGAAAGTGTATTTTCTACTACCAGAGGCTGTGACCGAAGCTCAAGAGCTCAAGCGGCACTTGGGGGAACTGAAGGTCAAGACCCCCGACGGCGAGGTTGCACTGGAGAAGGCCGCATCCGAGGCAGACTTGACTCTTGTGGCAGCTTACACTCAGGTAGACAAGCAGCTTAACTTCGGAGCTGTTGAGGAAGATCTGGAGCCGCTGCCCAAGCCCGAGAAACCTGCACCGAAGATCAAGGCCCGGCCGTTCTTCGGAAGGAAGAAGGAGCTCAAAGCGATCAACGACTGGACCGCGAACGATGGGAGCAGGGTACTTCTGGTGCATGGGATGCCAGGCATCGGCAAGACCACCCTTGTGGAGCGGTTCTCCAAGGGTTACGAGGGGGCAGTATGGTATCGCTTCCCCCCACTCAATTCTCTGGGTGGAGTGCTGCATGGTATCGAGCTTGCGCTGGGGGGGAAGACCGGTATCGGGGAGTACTCGTCTGCAGCTTCCCTTCACGCTCCCGCAGACATCGCGACCGCGCTTGTAGAGGATATCGATGGAAAGCTGCTTGTTCTTGACGACCTGCACTTCGCATGCGTTGGGTTCATCGATGTGCTGTCAGCGCTTGTAGCTGTCGATTCCAATTGCAAGATCATCATCACGTCCCGAAACAAGGGTGGTTTCTACAACCGCAGGGACGTCAAGGTCCACGGGACGGTAAAGGAAGTCACGCTCACCGGTCTGGGGGAGAACGACGCCCTGGACATGCTCAAGAAAAGGGGCATCGAGGGAGAAAAGGCACAGCTTATCCTGCGAAGGAGCGGCGGCCATCCCATCGCTCTGGAGCTTGTGGAGTTCATCTCTGAGTCCGAGGATGACGCCGTGTTCACGGACGTCCAGGAATTCGTCCGAGAGGAGGTTCTGGGCAAGCTGTCCGACAAGGAGTTGGACGCACTTCGGTTCCTGTCCGTCTTCCGCGGTCCCATCCCCCGTGACAGCTCGGTCCTGCGACGCGTTGGTCTCGAACCCGAGGCTATCGATTCGCTGGTTGAGCGCGCCCTGGTCGAGAACACCACCCACGGGCTCAAGGTCCATGGACTCATCCGGACCGTTGTCGTGGACAGGGTTTCCCCGGAGGACTGGACGCGCTTCAACTCCATGGCCGCAGACCACTACTCCAAGGACAAGCAGGACCTGGAGTCTGTGATGGAAGCCATGTACCACTGCTCGATCTCCGGCCGGGGGGAAGACCTGGTGGAGCTGCTTCGTGCGCGAGGTATGCTTGCACTTCGCGAAGGTTTTGTCGAACTTATCATGCTCATGGTCGAAGTGGACCCATCCGAACTTTCGAAAGAGGATGCGGCATGGTTCCACTACATGCTTGGATACGGCACGCTAATGGTGGGGGATGAGAAGGGAGCTGCTAAGAGCCTAGGCAAGGCCGAGGAACTTTGCGCCAAGCTCAAGGACCAATCCCTGGACCTGGGGGTCAACGAGGCACTTGGAAGGATGCTGAAGGATGACTCGAAGGTCGCCCTGGGCCACTTCCGCAAGGCCATTTCGTCCTACGAGGGCATGGAGGAGCAAGACGGTGAGAACGTCATCCGTGCCGTGTCCGCATACAACGGAGCAGGACTTGCACTAAAGGGCCAGGGGGAGACCGGGGGAGCAGAGAAGGCATACCGATCCGCCATCAAGCTTGCCCAGGACTTCGACCTGCAGGACCAGCAGGCTGCAGCGATGTTCAACCTTGGCCAGCTCCACGAGGCTCGGGGGGAGATCGTTGAGGCCAAGGACATTCTCAACAAAGGCCTCGACCTTGCCAAGGACGTGGGGGACGAGCACCTCATCATGGGCTACCTCGCAACCCTTGGGGGAATTGCCGCGGGGGAGGACGACTTCGACACTGCGCTCAAGTACTACGAGGATGCCCTGGAGCACGCTGTCTCGTCGGCAGACCTCTGGGAGACCGCCAACAACTCGCTGGAGATCGGAGAGCGATACCGCAGGTCGAAGATGGAGCGGTCGCTTGCTACGCGATTGGTTTCGTTCATTCAGGGTAAGAAGTGGGAGGAGCTGTGGGGGATATGTCAGCTATACGAGCATATCTGCATGGTCCAGAGGCAGCGGGGACTGGGAGGCTCGGCACCCTTCCACCGCAAGGCCGTGACGCTCTTTGACGAGCTTGGCCAGGAACGGGAAGCTGCAAAGGCCCGGAATAACCTGGCTGTGGTGCTGAAGTCCGAGGGCGACCATGACGGCGCGCTCCACCATTACGAGGAGGCGTTGCAGATCAACACGAACATCGGGGACCTTGGTGGGCAAGCCATCACGCACTTCAACATGGGGATGCTGTTGCGGTTGATGGAGCGGGACGAGGATGCGAGGCAGCACTTCGAGGAAGCAGGTAGGTTGTTCGAGAAGTTGGGGAGGAAGAAGGAGGCGGCTCGGGCGAAGGAGCTGCAGGTTGAAGCCTTATAGGTAGTCCTTTAACACCAGGATCTCGACCTCATCTATCTTTCTGAGCTTTGTATCATTAGTGATGAAGGCATCTACGTCATAAAGGATGGCGGTTGAGACCTGAAGTGCATCCATCATCTTCAAGGTCGGATACTTTGCTCGCAGTCTACCAGCAAGTTTGCAGGTTGGGATCGAGATGTCGTGCAAGGTCAACCCCTCTGTTGATGTTACGAGATCTTCGAACTCTTCTACCAACTCTGTCTCCCCTCGCGACATAGGGCGAGGAATGACCTCAGCCAAAGTGATGACAGATGTTTCTGCTTTCAGAGTCTCATCCTGGATCCTACAAAAGACACTCTTCGCTATCTCTCCAAATGTGAGATCTTGTTGGATGAAATAGATAAAAGGAGCTGTATCTATGAAGACCTTCTCGAACACATCCAGGTGCTCGTTGAGGGTCATTGTCGGTCCTCACGGAGGCCATTAACATAATCTTGAGCATCCTCACCATCCCACAGGCCTTTCATGAGCCCATAGTATTCCATGATCGGTTTGGAATTTTTGCTCTTTCTGTTTTGCAAAAGCTTATGGACGAGCATATCGAGTAGGATGAGCTGGTCATCACTGTCCAGCTGATCAATCTCTTTGTTGATATGCTCGATAGCCTCTGCGTTCATGGTCTCCGCTTCCATGGTAAACATACTCTGACAAGTATTTAAGTTTGATACTGGTGACATAGAAAAGAGGTGAGATCGGAAGGATATATGTCAGTTCTTGAACGAATGGAAATCGCTCAACATATTGAAAAGAAAATAATATGGCCGCCAAAGGCGGCCATACAGATGCTGATGCATCGGTTCTAATAGCGTGGCTCACCAGACTCGGAGATCTCAATCGGGCCACCATCATCCTCGGACGGGTAACCATCGACCTTCTTCTTCTTGGGACCATCATCCCTTCGCCTATCATCCCGCCTATCATCCCTTCGACCACCACGCCTGTCATCTCTGCGGCCACCGCGCCTGTCATCCCTTCGACCACCACGCCTATCATCCCTACGTCTATCGTCACGCTTTGGAGGCTCGACGTAACCCTCTGGCTTCGGGGTCAAGACCTTCATGGACACGTCCACCTTCCCCTTGAAGACATTGATGACCTTTACCTTTAGCTTGTCACCAAGCTTGACAACGTCGTCGATGTTCTCGGTCCGCTCCCATGATATCTCGGAGATATGGAGCATTCCGTCGGTTCCCGGGGTAAGACGCACGAACGCACCGAACTTGAGGATCTTCATGACCTCGGCCTCTTCGAAGACGTCGCCGACCTGGATCTCCCTGACGATGCCCTTTATCTGCTTCTCTGCCTCGGCAGCTCCAGCAGGGTCGTTGGAAGTGATGGTGACGAAGCCGTCCTCCCTGACATCTATCTGGGAGTTGGTCTCCTCGGTCATCTTCCTGATGATCTTTCCACCAGGACCGATGATCTCGCCTATCTTTTCCGGGTCGATGAAGAATCCGATGATCCTTGGGGCGAACATCGAAAGCTCCTCGCGTGGTGCAGGTATGGTTGCCTCGATGAGGTCGATGACCTCGTTGAGCGCCTTCCTGGTCTGCGGCATAGCGGCCTGGATCATCTCCATGGTAAGACCACGGGTCTTGGTATCCATCTGGATGGCTGTTACGCCGTCCCTGGTACCTGTGACCTTCCAGTCCATTCCACCGTTGCCGTCCTCCAGGTCCTGAAGGTCTGTGAGGACCTTCCACCTGTCACCGTGGGAAGCCATGCCCATTGCCATACCGGCCACAGGCTTTTTCAGTGGGACGCCAGCGTCCATCAGGGCAAGCGTCGAGCCACAGGTCGAACCCATGGACGAGCTGCCGTTGGAGCTCATTACCTCGGACACTACACGGACAGTGTAAGGGAAGTCCTCGTCGTCCGGAAGGACAGGGAGGAGTGCCTTTTCTGCCAGTGCACCATGGCCAAGTTCTCGCCTTCCAGCTCCGCGGAGTGGCTTTGCCTCGCCAACGGAGTATGGTGGGAAGTTGTAGTGGTGGAAGTAATGCTTCTCACCCTCTGATTCCATGGTCTCGAAGTACATCTTGTCGCCTGGTGCACCAAGGGTGACCGTGGACAGGATGTGTGTCTCTCCTCTGTAGAACAGACCACTTCCGTGTGTCCTTGGCAGCAGCCCGACCTCGGCCTCCAGGGGCCTTATCTGGTCAAGCGTCCTTCCGTCGACCCTCTGGTCGCGGTCAAGGATTGCTAAAGTGACCTGCTCTTCCATGAACTCGTAGAAGAACTTCTTGTAAAGACCGGTAAGGTGCTTGACAGCCTCTTCCTCGGTCATTCCTTTCTCTACAAGCTTTGGTTTGAACTCCTCGATGGTCTTCTCCTTCAGTCCGTTCATGATGGCCTTTCGCTCACCCTTGGACCCCTTCGGTGTGTTGAAGAGATACTGGTCGAGCTGTGGTATCATGGCCTGCTTCAGGTCCTCGACGAGCTGTGCGTCCTCCTCGGCCATTGGAGCTGCCCAGATTATCTGGTCGTCCGTAGCCTTTGGCTTACCGATCTCTTCCCTAATCTTGGTATAGAACTCTGTGACAGGTCCCATGGCCTTCATGGCCACATCGAACGCTTCGACGATGATGTCGTCCGCTACGTCCTTTGCGTCACAGTCCACCATGCAGATCCTCTCGCCATCACCGATGACGACAAGCTGGAGTTCGGACTCCTCTATCTGTTCAGGGGTTGGGTTCACTACGAACTGACCCTCGACCCTTCCGACGCGGACACCTGTGACGGGTCCTTCGAAAGGAACGCTGGAAATTTCAAGGGCTGCACCTGCAGCGACCATCCCGACGATGTCGGGTTTGTTCTCCCCGTCCACGGACAGGGGAGTGATTATGACCTGGACCTCGTTCCGCATCTTCGATGGGAACAATGGTCTGAAGCCACGGTCGGTCATCCTTGATGTGAGGATGGCCTCAGTTGGCGGGCGTCCTTCCCTTTTCTGGTATCTGTTGCCCTTTATCGCACCAACTGCGTAATATCGTTCTTCGTACTCGATCTGGAGGGGGAAGAAGTCTATCCCCTCCCTCGCACCTTCTGACATGACAACGGTGGCCAATACCATCGTGTCACCAATGCGGGCAGTTACAGCCGCATTCGCCTGGGGAGCCAGCTTTCCGGTCTCCAGGATGAGTTCCTTACCTGCGTATTCGCAGGTGAATCTCTTGGTTTCCATCCAATTCACCTTAAGTTTTTTCCTTTGGATTGAAGCGGTGCATGGGATTGCTGGTTATATACTTATGCTACCAACATTACTAAGAGGTCATGAGTAACGAAGGAGGTGTTTCGAACAAAAAGACTACAACCGATCTGTGCCAACATCCTCATTTACCCGAATTATCTCGATATATTCTCTCTCTCCAAGGTGGTGTGAGGCACAGGAAAGGCAGGGGTCCATCGCCCTGATGCACATCCCTATCAAACGTCGTCCTTCCTGGGTAAGGTCCCCATCGGCGATGTGGTCCTTGGCGATCTCTTCGATAGTGTCATTTATCACGGCGTTGTTCATCTGGGTCGGAACGAGGATATGTGCGCTCTTGACCCTCCAATCCTCGATCTCATAGGAATGGAAAAGAGTGCCCCTGGGTGCTTCGATCGCTCCAGTTCCTTGAGATGCACCATGGGCCTTGGGCAGCGGCATGCGGACCTCATCTCCAAGCGTGGTCTCGTCATCCAACAGGTCAAGTACCCTTTCTGCAGCCAATGTTATCTCAACAGACCTTGCAAGATCATTGAGAAACGGGTTGCCAGGGGAGTTCGATGACAGTCTATCGAGCTCTTTGATCATCTCTTTGGCCTGCGGAGTATCGACGAAACCACCGCCGGTCAACCTAGGCAGAGGGCCTGCGGTCATCTTACCGTCAGGCCATCCTTCGTTCATGAGGTATGGGAACTTTGAGAAGGTCCAGCTCATATACTTCTCTCCGATATTATCTCTGTAGTCGGACGTTGCGAACCGGTGGGTCACATCACCGTTCGGGTCCCGTACGGTCATCTCCTTGCCGATGAGATAATGTGGGTCCTTTTCAGATAGGAAGCTTATGCAGCTGGCATCGGAACGTGGAAATTTCAGAAGGTCCTCTTCCATAGCGTCCATGATGATGGTATGAAAGGTCTCGATCCTTGAGAGCACATCGCGAGCGATCTTCTTTACAGATGATGTCTTCTGACCCATGGACCGCATCACTCCTCCAACGACCAGACCCGAAGAGTGGATGTTACGGCCACCAACGGCATTTTCTATCATCTCGCCGGAGTTCCGGACCCTGAACGCTGTCTTGCCCAGTTCTGGTCTTTTCTTAATGGTATCGAAGATATCTTCTCCAGGTCCACCGAGGAGGTCTGGAAGCACCATGAACGCAAGGTTTAGCGAGTGGCTCTTTATCATGAGCCCCATGAGGGTTATCTCCCGAAGGTTCAGGATGGTCTGGTTCGGCTCTATCCCCAACGCTTCTTCGATGGCCTCGACCGCCGTAAGCTCATGGGCTGCAGAGCATATACCACAGATCCTGGCACCGATGTAAGGTGCACCTATCAGGTCACATCCTTGCAAGAACTTCTCAAATCCTCTGAAATCCATCACCTGGAAATGTGCTCGGACGACCTTGTCCTCGTCATCAAGGAATATCTTGATCTGAGCGTTACCTTCGATCCTCGTCGTCTGTTTCAGGTCGATGGTTCGGGACATGTTTTGAGCCTCATACTATATTGTTCGGGTTCCGGGTCCTTGCTGGTTGCTGGATAAGCGTGAAAGCATGGTAGAAAAGGGCTGAATTGTGAAGGCTCTTCGCAATGATGTCAGCACCGAGTTTTGTCCTTTTTGACATGAGCGAGGCCACAGATTCTAAAGCGGGGCGTTCGTTGCGCAATAAGCTATCTGAAAGGGTCCTACATCCAGAGCAAGGATACCCCATCTGTGGACAAGGGGCCTCGCATCCGGCCCTTGTGACGCTTCCAAGGCAGAAATAGTCCTGCGAGACAAGGCAGACGTCATCATCGGGTTGGCCTCGGGTCGGATGCACCAAGGTCTGGGGCAGCCAATCCTTTTGCAATATCTTCCGTCTACATTCTGCACATACTGTTGCCTTTTTCTGATGAACAGGTTCGGACCGAAGGAGTTTTCCAATAACATCCAATGACAGGTTCAGAGGGGGAGGGCAACCGGGGATGTACAGGTCTACATCCACGTGTTCGTCTATCGCCCCGTACTTGTCAACGGGGTCCATCGGTTCGGGTATCTGGTCGTTATCTTCCCCATAAACGGTCGACAGGAGTTCACGGACATCGTAGAGGTTGGACAGTGAAGGAACACCGCCATGGGTTGCGCATGTTCCGAATGCGATGAGCATGTTGGATCTGGAACGTGCCTTTTTCAGCATCTCAACGTTCTCTTTTGTCCTGACCCCTCCTTCGACAAGTAGTACATCGGTCGGAGGGATGTCCTGCATGTCAGTGAACATATGGGAGTAACCGACCTCGAATCCACTGAAAACCTCAAGGAACTCTTCCATTCCAGCAAGGAGGGAAAGGATACAGCCGCCGCAGGAGGCCAAGGAGAGCGTTGAGATGACCTTGGGTCCAGATGAACCAACCACGTTCATGAATGAGCGTCTCGGTTTATAGAGTTACATGCTTGATAGATGGTAACGTTCAAATACACCATGCCTATTATCCACCCAACCCCAACCTTCGGTTAGGGAGGGAAAGTCCCATGAGCCAGGTCCTTTACGACATCGAGATCGCACAGGCTGAGAACACGTTCATAGCAAAGATGAAGTCGAACGTCAAGCCGCAGAGACCGCTTCGTGAGTACAAGTCCAACGCGTTCGAGGAGATCTTGGAACAGATAGTAAGGGACATCCTCGACGAAAATGAGGAATAAGGCTTTCTCATGAAATAACTTCAAAGAATCATTCCAGCCTTAGCTCCGTACAAACTCAATAAGCTGGAATGACCGTTCTTCATCTTTCATGAGAAAGCATTCCTCATTTTCTAGAGATGGCCCTTACTATCTTTTGGAGCAGGACCATCCACGCCTGAGATGGTAGGCGAGCTAATTCTTCCTTGACGGTCGATCCAGATGCCGAACGTTCCACGAACGGGAACGAACCGGCACATGTTCAGCCAAAAGAAGGGTCGTTCTAAACTACGCTAATTCTGTTGATATTCGGTTAGAACGATTCTTTTCTACCAAGGGTGGCTGAACAGGTGCCTATTGTCCGTTCCCGTTCTTAGGAACCTTCGACATGATATCATCAATACGATTAAGTCCACGCCTCAAGTCCTTCCTTCTTGCCGCGAACGACATCCTCAGATGATACTCCCCGGCCTCGCCGAAAGCAGCTCCTGGGGTCAAAGCGACCTTGCCCTCGAACAACAAGCGCTCTGCGAGCTTGATGCTCTTCATCTTCGAGTCGTAGCTGAAGAACGCGTAGAAAGTGCCCTTCGGGGTCGCGCAATGGACACCTTCGATATTGTTGAGGCCCTCCACCACGATATGCCGCCTCGCCTCGAACTCCTCTTTCATCTTGTTGACGGTGTCCATTGGACCGTTCAATGCTGCAACAGCACCGACCTGGGCAAAGGAAGTGCAGCATGTTAACGCGTGCTGCTGGATCTTGAACATCGGAGCCAGGACCTTCTTCTTGGCAACTATCCAACCGACCCTCCATCCTGTCATGGCGAAGGTCTTGGAAAGACCGCTTACGGTGATGGTCCTGTTGAACATACCCGGAAGCTGTGCAATGGATAAGTGCTCACCCTCGTAGATGAGATACTCATAGGTCTCATCAGAAAGGACCAGAAGGTCGTGGTCCTTGGCAAGGTCCGCGATGCCCTTGAGGTTCTCCTTGGTCTGGACACCCCCTGTGGGATTCGCAGGTGAGTTGATGATTATCATCTTCGTCTTCTTGTTGATCTTTTCCGCCACCGCATCCGGGGTGAGGTTGAAGTCAACATCCTCGAGGCAGGGTATCGGCACTGGCTTTCCCTTGCAGTAGTGGATGGGTGGTGCGAAGGAGACCCAGGACGGGTCTGCCATGATGACCTGGTCGCCCTTGTTGACGTAACCAAGGATAGAAGCGAAGATACCGAACTTTGTCGGTGTTACCATGACGTTCTCAGGCTTTGCGGGGACCTTGTTGTCTGCGATGTACTTTCGTGCTACGGCGTATCGCAGTTCGGGTATACCCATACCTGGAGTGTAATGTGTCACATGGGCGTCCAGCGCTTTCTTTGCAGCTCTGGAGATGTGAGGTGGAGTTGGAAAATCAGGCTCTCCCATAACCAGGGAGACAATGTCCATTCCTCCCATCTTCATTGCCTTGGCTGCGTCTCCCAGCTTCATGGTGGCGCTTGGCTCGATCCTATCTACCGCATCAGAAGGTTCGAACATGGAGGACCCCAGTTGTTTTTGGATTGAAGCCAGTAATAAAAGCGTTTTGGTTATTCACGATGATATGGGTCATAAGTCGCTCATAATCTGGACGATTTAATGACTGGGCCCCATTTTTCGGGTGTTAGGAGCTTCTCAAGGCGCTTTCAAGCCCAAATGATTTTGAACCGTGTGCCAAATGGGCCTTCAGACGGGCTTGGGGGCTGCAATTTCTCCCCCCGGGTCCCAAGTGGCCATGCTTGCTAGTACGGAAATGTTTATATTGCAAGTACGGCCGGAATTGGTGAGTCAGCATGGGAACAGCATACGAACGGGAGCTCAAAGGGATCCTCCAAGGTGACGTGGATATGATCCTCAAGGTCACAAAGAGCTGCTCTGTGGAGGAGCGTCAGAAGTACAGGGAGATAGAGCAGCATCCGTTCATGGTGGTCCGTGCTGCTGGGTCGTTCGGGATGGACCTTATCGCTATCCGTGGCGACATTGCGTTCCCAATAGAAGAGAAAAGTTCTGCAGAGAGCGTTCTGCGCTTTGGTGGGGGAAGACTGGGCCAGCAGGCAGACTGGCTGCTGGAGGAGTGTCGACGCGCGCGGGTGATGCCGATCTACGCATTCCGGTTGAAGGGTGTGCGCGGGGATTCCTGGCGGATATTCACCCTGCCTATCGAAGGGTTGGATGGAAGGAACAAGCTCGTGCACGAAAGGATCCCTGTGATGCGGACGACGAAGCAAGGTAACTTCGTGATGGAGTGGGAGCAGGGCATGCAGCTTTGTGAGTTCTTGCACTATCTTTGTGTTGTTTGTTGATAGCGCTTACGCTGATCTTTAGAAAAATGAGAATGAGCTTACTCCAGGTTTGCCTCGAAAGTGATCGAGTCGAACTCCTCACGAAGCTCGATGGCCAGATGCCTCAAGGCATCCTCCAGCGTCCTGCCCCTGTACTGCCTCAAACCGCCAAGCTCGCTCTGAACGATGGCAACGTATTCGCCGTCGTCCTCTACTATCTCGATGTGTGCTAGAGCTTCTTCCATGTATGGGCCTCCAGAAGTCAGGCGGCAATTAGGGAATTGGTATATAGGCTTTGCGGGCGAGAAGCTGGAGCAAGCTCCGAAACTATCTGGAAAGAACCGATTTTCAGAACATAAGTAAGCTACGTTCTGTTCTGAAAATTGGCCCCTCTTCTTTCGTTTCGGAGCTTGTGTAAGCGACTGCCAGTAAAGACTGTATCTAGATCACCGCAGCTGATTAGCAGAACTGAAGGCACCTTTCTTCCCTCTATGTTTTTATGACAGGAGGTGAATTATTGCCAAAAGGAGGTATTGAATGGGTCTTCAGGATAAGTTGGATGCAGCAGCAAAAGCGTTGTTGATAGCAGGGATAATCCAGATAGTCTGGGGAGTCATCTTGCTCGTAGCAGGCGGATGGGGACTTGTCCACATCGTAGCAGGTATCCTTATGCTCATTGGAAAGGGTAAGGTCCAGCGTGGAGAAGGAGGGTTCATCCTCTCCGTTGTCGGATGCGCTATCGGCCTTGTCGGATTCTTCTCGCTCGTGCCACTGATAAACATCTGGCCACTGGTCATGCTGTTCAAGGACAAAGAGGCCCGCGAGGCACTTCTTTAGAACTCTGTGAGCCTCTTCTGTGAGAGCGTGTTCTTGTAGAGCTCGGACACTCCGTACCAGCCCTTGTTACGGATACGCTCATCTACCTTTTTAGCAGCCGAAGGCAGGTCCTCTATGATGAGCGGCTTGGACCTCATGGCCTCACGGACAGTCTCCCGTATCACCCATACCCCCAGCGGAGCCCAGTAGTCCTCGGTGATCTCCCTGTAGATGAGGACTCCGGCCTGGCGTCTGCGCTTGGCGAGGTGTCTAGCAACCGAAAGCCGAGCGGAGTAGTATGCGCCTGTGATCTGGCTTGCGTAGGTCGTCCTGCCCTTGAAGTATTCGTGGTCATGCAGTATGGTGGGGGAGTCACCAGTCCAGAACGCACCTGGACACCAGCACTCGAGCATCTCGAAGCACCACTCCCTTGGCATGAGGATTATGAAGAAATGGTTTCCGACATAGGACGCTCTGTACAGTTCGTACTTGTCTATACTAGAATGTACTTTAATGTCGTTGACGATCGCCTTGGAAAGCGTGTCGTCCGTCGCTGTTATCGACCAACGAGTCGGCACGAGCTTCCTATCAAGCGAGCGTCCAAGCAGTCCCACGGACAGGACTCGCTGGATCTGTGAGAAGTCCACCCCGGCAGCGTCCATCTCGAGCATGCCAGTGACAGCTGGGCAGTGGTCATCCGATACGATGTGGTCCACCTTCCGTGGCACCGAAGGGTTCTGGGCGAGCTTGGCCTTCTCCACAGCAACAGTGGGGCCGTGTGGAGCTGCGAACGGGTCCACAGCAGGTCTGGGGGTAAGCGGCCCGACGTTCCTGGAAAGCTTCACCTCCGTGTCCACAGACCGCACGGACATGGAGACTTCCTGGGTCACGTCAAGAAGCTTTCTGAACTTGCGCTGGGCCGCAGCCCTGAAGACAGTCGGGTCCGTGGTCTCGACCTGTGGGGGAAGGATGTCTGTGATCTCAGCTTCTGTAAGCGGTCTATCGATGCGCTTGACGGTCCTTGGTGCATAGGCTGGGCTGCGGACGTCGGACTCGTTGGCTGTGCGGACCAGAGAGGCCCGCTTGATTACTATCTCCTCCACAGGCTGGCCGAACCATTCGGATGGGGTTCCCAGACCGGTCACGTCCATGTCATCCTGTGCAGGAAGTAACGGCCCAAGCCTGACGTTCGGGTAACCGTAGCGTCCCACGAACACGGCAGGAGGACTTGGTCCAAACAGTTCCTTTCCAACAACTACGGTGGGGAGCTTGGCAGACATCCTGTCAAGGAGAGTGCATCTGCTCTGACCGCATAGCTTTCGTGCCCCCTTGCAGCGGACACAGAGCTCCCCGTACATGGGTGGGAGTAGGCTTGGAGGTGCTTAAATTTACCTAGTCATCGAGTGGAGTGAACACCACATCCGGTGGGTTGTCCTCCTCGTCCGGCCAATCCTCTGTGGCTGACACCGTGGACTCTGGAAGCATCTCGCGCAGTGGTTTCATCTCCACGTGCTTGATGTTCTTCTTCACAGGCTCTGTGGAGCCACCACTGTATGGGAGCTCCTCGCAGGAAAGGCCCGCCTTGTTCGCATAACCGTATGGAGCATCCATTGGGTCCTCCAGGCCGTCTGGGATGTCCGGCTCGTCCGGCATCTCATCGGTCTCTGGTGGGAGGAGCTCGACCTCGTCTGCAGAGATGTCATACTCCTTGGCACCGTTCTTGTCCTCGGGTCCCAGGGACTTCTTCAGTCCGTCGAAGCCCTTGTCGGTGGACTCGATCTCGGCCTCGACGACCTCGGTCTTCGGGCCTTCCTTCTTCTCCTCCTCCTTCGCTTGCTTAGGTTCTTCCTCATCGCCACCCTTCTTCCTGCGCGCGACCACAACAATGATCACGACAAGCAGGATGATGATGATGAACAGGACCAGGACGATACCGACGATGCAGAACAGTGGGTTCGCTGCTGGGTTGGCTGTCCCACCTCCGCCTCCACCGCCTCCACCGCCACCGCTTCCACCGGTTCCAGAGCCACTCTCCTTGTCGGACGTCGTGAAGGACTGGTCCGCCTCAAGCATGTTGCCGGCACGGTCATGGGCCGTGATGCGAATATGGTGTACCGTGTTCTGCTCAAGGGCAGAATCCGGTGTAAATGTGAGGGTCTTGGCGTTGTCGTCGTAGACCGTGGTTCCAGACACGGAGCCTGAAGCTGTGGATACTACAACAGATGCTGTGGACTCCACGACCTTCTCGCTCAAGGTGATGACTATCTCGATACCCGTTCCGACCTTTGTTGCATCGTTTGCAGGGACGCTCTTTGTGATCGTCGGTGCGATGGTGTCGATGGTCACGGTCTGGGCTGTGGACTCGTCGAGCATGTTCAGGTCTGTGTCCACAAGCCTGATGAACAGGGTGGAGTCGCCCTCTGGAAGTGAGATGCTGAACTCAAAGGTCCCATCGTTGACGGTCTTCCTTTCAAGGTAGACGCCGTCCACATACAGCTCCACAAGCATCAGTGGGGTCGCAATGCCTGTGACCTTAATGGTGTCCACGTTGTATATGTCCTCCAGTGCGTCGACCTCAAGGAAGTTGTCGCTGACCACCATGATGTCCAGGGAGACTATCTCGCCTTCATTTCCAAGGTTGTCCACTGCGTAGTACTGGATAGTAGTGGTCCCAAGACCTTCTATCTTGACCGGGCTGCCGTACTCCTTGAACACGTCACCGATGTTGGTCCGGTAGTAGACCTTGTCCACTCCAGCTCCAGCGTCTGTGGATGATAGCATCACGGTCGGCTGTTCGAGGTAGACCTCACCGACCTTGTCCACATCCACGGAGTATGTGACCGTCGGTGCTGTGGAGTCCAAGGTGACGGTGATCGAAGCTTCGGTTGCCTGACCAAGGACGTCCGTGGCGGTCACCGTGATGGTATGCTCGCCATCCTCGAACTTGGACAGGTTTATCGGTCCTTCCACATACCAGACCGGGGACGCGTCCACCTTGTAGGTGACAGTGTCCATGTCGGTTGCGGATATTGTAAGGACCCATATCGGGGTCTCCTTGGTAACGTAGTCATCGTCATCTGAGTAGCTTGGGTCGCCCAGGGTCATGTCCACTGTCGGTTTGTACTTCACAAGTATGATCGTTGTGATGTTGGCAGGTCCCAGCAGGCCCAGGTTGTCCACCGCGTAGAACTCCAAGGTGTGCTCGCCCTCTGTGAGGTAGGCGAGGTTGAGTGGTGAGGTGTACGGCCCATAGGTCCCGGTGTCGATCTTGTAGTAGATCATCTCCACACCGGAGTACGGGTCCTCGGCTGTGAGGACCAGGTTGGTCTCGCGACCTATGGCCAGGGTTCCGTTCCCGTAGAAGTGTGGTCCCTGCGGGGTAAGTGTGACGTCCGGTCCGTGGTCGTCGATGTTGAACCCTACAAGGTGATAGGACTCGGAGTTGTTCACACGGTCCACAGCGTAGTAGCGGAGGTAATGCTTACCCTGCGAAAGACCTGTGAGCGAGAACGGTCCAGAGTACGTGGTCCAGTTGGCACCGTCAACACTGTAGAACAGGTTCTCGATACCTGCACTACCATCTGTGGCCGACAGCTCGATCTTGGTAAGGGATGTGATGTTCCAGTCGTCCACTCCCCATCCTCTGAACTTGGGCTCCTTGACGGTCATGGAGGATGTTGGGGCTGACAGGTCTAAGTTGACCCAGATGGTCTTCTCCGACTCCAAATTGTCAAGGTAGTCTGCGCTGTAGAAGCTTATCCTTCGCACACCCGGTGTTCCTGTGAGGTAGAACCCACCCGTGTAATCGTTGAAGGGTCCACCGTCTATGGAATACCTGGTCCACTCGGTCCCGGCATGATTGTCCGAGGTCACAAGCTCCAGAAGCGTTGCGGAGGAGATGTTCATGATATCCGGTGCCAGCGCCTTGTAGCTCGGGCCCGTGGCAACCAGGGTCGTCACCGGTGCGCTCAGGTCGATGTAGATGCCTACCTGATAGGTGATGCCGTCGGTGCCGAGGTTGTCTGTGGCATAGAAGTCCAGGGAGTGGTAACCTTCAGGCTGAGTGCTGAAGTCGATCGGGATGGTGTAGAGCTGGTATCCGCCATCGTCGAAGCTGTAGTATATGTCCTCCACGCCCGCGAAGTTGTCTGTGGCTATCAACCCGATCGTAGTCGCGTTGGTGATGTTGAGGATGTCCGACAGTCCGGCCCTATGGTTCGGTCCGACGATGTCCATAGACACGGATGGACCTGTGTCGTCAAGGTAGACCTTGGTGAGTGTGTATGATGTGCCATTTATGCCAAGGTTGTCCATGGCGTTGGCCTCGATGGTGTGGATACCCTCTGCGAAGGTTGAGAGAGTGAACGCGGAACCATACGTTATCCAACCTGCACCGTCTATCCTATAGAACATCGCTGACCATCCAGCTGGATCTGCAGCGTTGAGACTAATCTGGGTGGAGGATGTGATGTTGTACACGTCCGAGGCTCCACTCCTGTACTTCGGATCACCGATGCTGATGCTCGGTGCAGGAGCGCTCTTGTCGAGCCGGACATAGATGGTGTGGGTTGACTCAGTGTTACCGTCCATGTCGTCTGCGTAGTATCTGACGCGTCGGAGACCCTCTGAGTATGCATTGAGGGTGAACGGTGTGCTGTATGTGCTCCAGCTGCCTGAGTCTATCTGGTAGTAGATCTCATCCACGCCAGTAAAGAAGTCTGTGGCGGAGAGGGTGAAGGTTGTTGCACCCGAGACGTTCCAGTAGTGGATGCCCATGGCACGGTACTTCGGAGTTCCTATGGTCAGGGTCGTTACTGGGTCCACGTTGTCCGAGATGGTTATGTACACCACCTTGAAGCTCGTGACCGATGAGAACGTGGTCCACAGGTAGCCGTAGTCCTGGGCTGTGAAGTTGATGTTGTTGTAGCCGTTGTAGGATACTCCGTTGAGCTCCTGGAAGTGTAGGACCGGTACACCTCTGGTCCATCCACCAGTACTCGACATCGTTGTGACCTGGAGCTTGCCGTAGTTGTCCTTCACCGTGACGTTGGCACCGGGATAAGGATTGCCAGAGTTGAGCCTGCACTTGATATGAACATGGTGTAGGACGTAGATGGGACAGTTTGATGCTGTGGAGTGCAGCTCAGCTGTGTTAACACTGCAGTTGGTGAGCCTCACAGTGGAGGATGAGGTTGCATAGACCGCATAGTCCGATGCGCTCACAGGGGAACCAAGAGTACAATTGGTGAAGTTGAGATTGGAATACCAGTATGAGTAGACCGTGTCCTGCCAGTCAGGATCATCGAAGTCACAGTCATAGAACCACGCTATACCACGGTCCCCATAAACTCCATAGTCATCGGTCAATGTTGCTGTGAGGTTTCTGACAACCAAGTAATCGTTGTCAGCTACTCTCAGAACATAATCACAGTTGGTCGCGGTTATGTTCTCCATGAACGTGTTAACCCCTGTTACATAACCACCATACATGCAGCTATGGAACGTGGCCTCGAGGACGAACATATCCGCTGTGGTCCAACCAGAGCTATATGCACCAACGTCACAGCGATAATACCAATCATTGTAGGACCTTGTCCATCCACTAGTGCCGGAATATAATCCTCCGGCGTCGAGGTTCTCATACCAGTTGTCCTGGGAATACACCTGACCATAGGTGTTGTAGACCCCATAGTCGCTGTAATGGAAGTAACAGTCAGTTACGTTCACGTTGTCCGCATAGTAACCTTCGATACCAGTTCCATCTCGGTATCCATCGTAGAAGTAACAGTCCGTGATATTGACCCAGTCTGTGAAGTCCAGGACCACGGCATCATCGAAGTAGCAGAAGTCGCATCCCCACATCTCGATATGGTCTCCCGCATCACCCCAGATCGCCTCGTCCTCGGTCCTTGTGAATGTCGTGTTCCAGATGGTCGCTCCACCGCCGTCCAGGGTAAGGCAGTCCTGATTCTCGAAGAACTCGGACTCCCATATCAGGATGTCATCTGCATTGGAGTTGTTGATTCGGATACCGAGCGAACCCAGCCTTGTGATATTGGAGTATGATAGGTTCAGCCTCGCACCTGTCGTCTTACCGACCCAGAACCTGTAGTATGTGGCTGGTCGAACCTGTGAGATGCCAATGGAGGTGATGTTGGAACCAGTGCAGTTGAAGAACCCACCGTCTAGGATCTCTATGCCCTTACGATAATCGATGTTGTGCTTCATGTATAAGGTAACGTTGGTCTCGAAGGCAAGCCACCATGGCGCCGGGACAACGACATTGCCCATGGCGATGATCTTTACGTCCCTGTAGGATTCGTTAGACGTGAGGACATGGTCGCCGGCCCATATGATGTAGGATGTGTCCAAAGCGATATTTACAGTCTGCACAGAACCTGCTGTTACTGTGGTGGTGAGATCGCCCAGTTCGACCTGGTTGCCGATGTAGTTGTATGCAGTGATAGTGTACTGACCTGGAGTTGTGGTGCCTCCGCTGGTGATGGTCTTCTGTGTGAATATCTCCACTGGGGAGAATCCTGCAGCGTCTGTGATCCCTGAATAGAGCAGTGCATCCATGTCATCGACGACACTGTACTCTGCTCCATCGACCCCACCGGACGAGTTCTGGATGAAGATCCTGAAGAACGCCTGCTTGTAGACAGTGTTGTATGAATCATAGAAATAGATGGAGGTGTCGGTCCAACTGCAGTTGACCATGTAGATCTCCTGGCGGTCGGAGAAGTAGCCATCGAGATAAAATTCGTATGTGGCCCCGAGGTTGTTGATGGTTGTGTTATACATAGTCGTATGGGACTCATATCCGTAGAAGACCCTGGTGCCACCTGTAGAGGTCAGTGTGCAATTCTCTATAACATAGGTGCCATCGTCAGCCACGAACGCCTCTGCAGAACCGGAGAGAGAGCAATTGAACAGATAGACACGGTCTAGATAAGATTCAGTGTCAAAGGCGTACGTGCATCCCGAAACTGTGAGATTGTATCCATAGAAGTATGAATAGTCAACATAGGTCCCACGGTTGCACAGACGTGATAAGGTGTCATGAACGAACAGGTCCGAGTACTCATCACTGTGAATACCATAATCCATGTTCGTCACCAGGCATTCGCGCATGATGATATTGGTGCAGTAATACCTAACATAGAATCCATAGCTCGTCCCTGCATCCTCATACTGTGCAGTGCATCTTGTGAGGTTGACATCATCAGCATCGTAAATGTAGAATGAATAGTCCACATAGGTGGCCTCACAGTCGATGTACTCGGATGGACCTTCACTATAATAATTAGCAAAACCACGATATCCTCGTGTCACAGTAGTGTTGTGGACCAGTACTCTATCACAATAGTAGAGGTCTATTGCATACTCAACATCCCAGAACTTGCACCAGGTGATGTTCATGTCATCGCAGTACATCAGGTCCAAAGAGTATAATGTGAAATCGTAGAACTTGGTGTTGTGGATGTTCATGTTCGAGTAAGCAGCGTCGATTCCATCTGCTCCAGGACCATGGATGTCACTGTTGGATATATTGACCCATGAGAAATCCATCTCCAAGCCTGCACTGTCGAAGTGAGTGATATTGACCTTGTCCCACTGAACTATCGAGTTCTGACAGTTGAAGTAGTACCTTGTCTTCTTGCCACCAGAGTCACTTCCTATGGACCGGACCGATGAGTTGGTCCAGTTTAAGGCTCCGTTGTTGGAAAGACCGATCCCCTTTTCCAAAGAGGTGTCATGGTTCATCAGGAGCGTTACGTTATTGAGAAAGCCGAGGTACCATGGTCCAGGGACGGTGACATTGCCCATTGCGATGATGGTGACGTTCTCGTACTCCTCGTTGGAGGTCAGGACATGGTCCGTTGCCCAGATTATCAGTGAGGAGTCCGTGTCCATCTTTACTTCAACTTCGTCATCCTCTGCTATTGTGACGGTTTTCTCTCCAGACTCTGTCCACCACCCAGTGTCTTGCATGGCCTTGACGGTGTACGGGTTCGGATCGTAGTCGGGGCCAAGTAGGATCTCTAACTCTGTGAACACAACATCCCTGGCATAACCTGTACCGTCTGCCCATCCTGAAGAGACAATGGTGTTCTTGTCATCGGTCACTGTGTAGAGTGCGTTCGGACAGGCTGTGTGGGTCTGGTTGGTGACCTTGATGTCGAAGTATTCCTTCTTGTAGACCGTGGTCTCTGCTTGGGACACGTAGGTCCTGGCAACTGAGAATGTACAGTTGACCAGAGTTGCATCAGAACCACCCAGCATAGCCACATCGGATGTAGCTGTTGAACTAAGATCGCAGTCAATGAACACTGGATGTGTCGACGCGCTCTCAACCCTCAATGTCGCATTGCCGGTGGAACCACTTGCTGTGCAGTTGATGAAGACCGGTTCTGCAAAGGATCGTACGTAGAATCCCTGATAGCTGAAATCCACGATGTTCGTGTCCTCGACGGTCAGGTAATCTGAACCTACAACCTCGATCCCTCGATACGGGCTCAGGATAGTGCAATTGATGATCTTGCTGTTGAGGTCTGTACCGATGTTCAGGGCAGAGCTTGAGTCGTCATGGTGGGTGTTATTTATCAGATACGTCTCATCTACGATGTTGGTGTAGATGCTGGTGCTATGACCGTAGAAGATACAGTCCTTGACCAGAAGATAATCACGCAGCCAATCATCATAGATGCCATACTGGTTGTTCTGGAAGAAAGTGTTGTTCACGTATCCATAATCGGTGTCGTCGAGTTCGATGCCGTCATATCCTGTGTGGTTGGTGATGGTGGAGTTGTCGATGCTGAACCCGTCACCATAATACATGTAGATCCCGTCGTAATCATTGTCGTTGAGATAGCAATCGTACATGTTCAGGGTCCCGTACCTTGATTCTATGCCTTCCTCGTCAGACTTCGTAACGCTGACGTTGGTCAGCTTGTTCTCCGAGTCGTAGAGGTAGAGACCATTGTCGCAGGTATCGAAGGTGGAGTTTGTGACATCCAGGTCTGCATAGTAGCAGTAGATACCTTCGTCAGCATACTCGAAGTCACAGTTGTCGACGATACAGCCAGATGCGTTGGAGCCAGAGCCGAAATATATCCTGTCCCAGATGCCAGACCAGGGGGAGCCAGAGCTTGAGGTGAACGTGATGGGGTTTGCGGGGGTTCCATCTGCGATGAGGGTACCTCTCACGTCGATCTCACAGCCGCTTCCCATTTCCACTGTGACACCAGGCTGGATGGTTAACGTGACGCCAACGTTGACGTCGATGTCCGTCGTCACCTGGTATGGTGAACCAGCGACGTTCCACGTCGTGTTCGTGGTGATGTTCGAGCTCACTGTCGTATCAGCAGTAGCACTGTACGGTATGAGCATGACCAAAAAGAACGCACATATTAGAAAACTAAGCATTCTGTTTCGCATCTAGGTACCCCCAAGACATCATGCTCATTGAACATAGTATAAAAAGTCAATTGGTCACTTTCTGCCTAGTTATGGCAAAAGGGTCGCTTGTTGTTACAAAAGTTCTATTTTCGGAGCTTCCTTTTTCCGAGGATGAGTAACAGTGGCACCGTGGCCAGAAGTGGTATCCAGAGGGGACTGGGTGATTGTCTAACATCGGGGGCTGGGTCGTTCGTGCCTGATGATCCTGAACCACCGTCTTCGGTATTTGAGGGGTCCTTGCCTGCGATGATGTAGACCCTGCTCATCACAATGTCGTCTACGGGGTGGTCTCTCAGTAGAGGACGGGTGTTGCCATAGGTGTCCTCGTAGGTCTCGCAAGTGGCTATGGCGTTAACAAGTTCCATACCTTCGATGACCACTCCGAAGACCGCGTATCCGTCGCCTGACCTGTTCCAGTCGTCAAGGTTTCCCTGGGGTCCGTCGCACAGGTAGAACTGGCTGGAGGCTGTGTCTGGCTCGCTTGAGCGGGCCATACCTACCGCACCGTTGACATGGGATGCGTTGGGGTGGATCTCCAACGGGATAGGGGTGTCCGACCCTCCAGAGCCATCGTTGTAAGGGTTGTCATCGAGGGTGTTCGGGTCACCTGTCTGTGCGACGAAGCCATCGATGCATCTGTGGAACTTGATGCCATCGTAGAACCCGCTGTTGGCAAGATCGATGAAGTTAGCTGTCGTTATTGGACAGAGGTGCTCGTAGAGCTCTATCTGGATGAGGCCTCCAGCGTTCTGGTCCCACTCGGCTATTTCTATTACAGCGATCCTGTTGGGATGTCCCGGATCGAAGATCTGGTCCGGCTCGTAAGTTATCTTTGCAGGTTCCGGGTCCGGATGCGAGGCTTGGGCTACCGTTGCCATGAAAAGTGTGACCAATATCGAGGTCGACATGAGAAAGGCCGCAAGCCTCATTGGGGTCAGATAGGTTGTCTTCAACATAAGATTTGCTACTTGAAAACACACTTAACAGGGGTAACGGTTATAAAGGAGTTCTGATTTAGCCCCACTCGCAGGCCCTTTGGGTCTGTACTCGCTGCAAACTTTCACTGTCCTCTCTCTTTCCGAGGTATGGTTCAGGTCTTTGTTTGCTTCGGAGGGAAAATACGCATGAACATCTACGTGGGAAACATCTCATACAAGTGTAGTGAAGAGGACCTCAAGGACCTCTTCGAGCAGTACGGACAGGTCGAGAGTGTCAAGATCATTTTCGACAGATATACTGGTAAGTCCAAGGGATTCGGCTTCATCGAGATGCCGAACGAGGACGAGGCAAAGGAGGCCATTGGCAACCTCGACGGCTTCGAGCACCAGACAAGGAAGCTCAAGGTCAACGAGGCCAGGCCAAAGCCAGCCGGTGGCGGTGGCGGCGGCGGCGGGTTCGAGCGCAGGTATTGAGACCGGAAAACGGTTTTAAAACTGTCTCGAAAAAATCGTCTGGTCATTGTCGCTTGAACGCGACGATATACAATGGCCAGACGACCGTTCTTTTTTGTTTTCAAACCGGTTGTAGGGAGCGATAGCTGCGCTCTTTCAGCTGATGTTCATATACATCCAGTGATGAGAAGCAAGGCTTGATATCACCCAACTTTGCCACATTCACCCTAAATGAAAACAAAGTTGGGTGTACCCTGAAGTTGACATGCTGTTTTCTGAACTTGAGATGTCAAATTCAGGATCTCACTCAATGATCGAACTCCGAAATGGAAAGAAAGGTCGTTCCAGCATCTCTGTTGATAGCATAGACTGACGAAGCTGAAACGATCTTAGGGCGATAATTTCGGAGTTCGCACTCGTTCTATCAAGCCTTACTCCATTCATTGTCCATGTCTTCAATTGCTAAGTGGTCCTCGAGGTAGTTTATTACGCGCCTGAAGTATTCGTTCTCTAGCTCACCGTCGAAGGTGATGAGGATGTCGTGGGTGAACGGAAGGTGTACTCTGGATACCTCGACCTCGGCTTTACATGGGTGTTCCTCGCTGCTGAGGTACATGTGAATGAAATTCCCGGACTTGCCGTTCTCCTTGATGTGCCTGATGATGGTATCAATGGCCTCGTCGGAGTCGAAGTAGTCCCTGGGATTGTTGTAGATCTCCTCGCCGTCGAGCCTGATGAGGTTGACGTTCTTGAACTTGGCCTTGTGGAAGGCACGGATGATCTTCATAGTCGTTTCTAAGACCTCGTACTCCTTCTCAACTCGTTCTACACCCAGGAAGTCTCTGAGCTTGTCTATCAGGGTCTCGTCCGGGATGTGTTCCTCGACGTTGAGGTCAATGGAGATGGACATGTGGTCCAGGATCGTGTCTCCCTTGGGGATGCGCTTTTTGGAGTGGACGCGCTTGGGCTTCTTCTCTGGGAGCTCTGGTGGTGCTGGGAACAATGCTGTGATGGTGGAGCTATGCTTCTTGCCGTGGGATGTTACGGCGCGCATCTGTTTTCTGGACTCGTAGTCGGACATGCTCGGGGGATTGGGATAGCGGTTATTCTAATTGTCGGAGCAGACGTAGCATGCTTCGAAAATATTCACAAGAAATTGGTTCGCTCTATGTGTGAACGAATAGTTGCGGAGCGAACCAACTTATCTTCACTTTTCGGAGCATGTGGAGAAGGCTCTTTTCCGACTGACCATCAAATGAAGATCAGAATAGCAAGAACTGCGAAGGAATGATTATTATACACTGGATTGGATGTATCAGTATGGTGCGCAAGTGTCCCAAGTGCTACAAAACGCTTGATATGGATACCAGGTTCTGTCCGGACTGCAAGTGCATGACCCGCGTGTTCGATGATGGGATAGGTACTCCCAAGAAGAAGGTGGAGAGCACGGGGGTGTATGATGACTGGGACCCACCTGCGCCTGTGACGATATATTTGTTGAAGTACAAGGTGGAGTACTCTGAGTTCAAGAGGCACGGTGGTGGGACGAAATATGAGCAGGTGGTGATGGACCTGGACAGGCACTTGTTCAACTGCTCGACGTGCGGCTTTTTCTTGGAGGGGGAGTGCGAGAAGAAGGGGCGTAAGGTTACGGCTGATAGTATTTGTAAGAGTTTCAAACCTTAGTCGTTCTGTGACAGTTTCAGCACCATTGCGACTCCTAGGGAAAGAAGAGCGATGATCATCAGCAGTCCAGGGACAATATACAGCAGTGGTGAAGTTGCGGGCGATGCGAACCGGCTCGGGTCATCTGGGTAATCGTCCTCATCATCCGGGTGTCCATCATCATCTGCATCGAACGGATGTGGGTCGGAGTTGTCTCCGATACCATCTCCATCAGAGTCATACCATTCCTTCGGGTCATCCGGGAAGGCATCCACATCGTCCTTCCGGTTATCATTATCCCTATCGTTAAGGCTGGGATCGTCCTCATCGTCACCAAGACCGTCACCGTCCTCGTCCCTCCATTCTGTTGGGTCCCAGGGGAACTTGTCAATGGTGTTGTTATACCCATCATTGTCAGAATCGTTAGGATACGGGTCCTTTGTGTTATCACCGAGCTTGTCCAAGTCCTTGTCCTCGTGGTCTGTCGGGTCATATATCAAGTCGTCGACATCATCCGGGTATCCATCGTTGTCGTGATCGTTCGGATAGGGGTCCTCATGATTGTCTGCAAGACCATCGTGGTCAGCGTCCTGCCATTCCGTAGGATCATCTGGCCATAGGTCGTATGCATCAAGACAGCCGTCATTATCCCTGTCGTCCGGATAGGGGTCCTGGTTGTCAGGAATCCCGTCATTGTCATTGTCGGACCATTCGGTAGGGTCGTCCGGATATAGGTCTACCGTGTCGGTGTAATTATCATTGTCTCTATCGAACAGGGATGGGTCCTCCTTGTTATCCCCAAGGCCGTCTCCGTCTCCGTCATACCATTCGTAAGGATCGAGAGGGAACATGTCCTCATCATCCTTGACACCGTCGTTGTCCAGGTCGTTCGGAAGGGGATCGCCCTCCAAGGTGTCTGCTTGTACTCCAGGATCCATCCAAATCTCTGGATCGTCCGGCTCAAGGTCGTTCTCGTCAGGGACACCATCTCCATCTGTGTCAACGAGCCTTGTCCATTTGAGATGGATGGTCTCCAAGGCTGAACATTCACCGTGGGTGATGTAGCTAGTGTTCTTTGTGTACTCATTGATGGTCAGGTTGGAGAACGGAGTATAATGGCTCTTAAGGCCTAGGGTTGCTGGATACTCGACCTCGATGACAGAGAACTCCTGTGGAACGGTCACAAGAACGAAGTCCCACCATAGGTTGGGGAGGGTTCCTTCAATGGAGACATTGATGACGAAATCATCAATTAGTCCCCAATAGTATTGATGGCGGTCAGGAATATGTATGTAGAACCCTGCTTGACCAAACCTATCCCCTTTCTCGAACTCGAGATCATATTGACGTAGATGGTAGGTATAATTCTCTGTGAGATAATCATAATCTGTTCGTATGTAGGTCATATTTCCATAAGCGGTTGTACCATTCTCCGGGAACCATAAGGCCGTTGGCGTGCCTATGGTCGATATTGTCGTCTCGTTTATCTCGAACATGCAATCTAAGGTGTATGAAAGATCACCATCATCATCGGCTATGCTCATGTGAATGAACTCTCGTTCGATCAGCTCTGGGATGGCCTCTACATGTTCCTCCCTGATATCTGAGAACATATGTTCAGAGATATTGCAAGTGGAACCATTACCCCATCGGATATCCAGGTCGAAGATGTGATGATACGCATTGTAGTAATATTCGGGATAATCACCATAGCCTCCAGAATGGTAATGGCGTGGACCATATGATCCTTCGAAGTACTTCTTCGTGGTATTGGCCGGGAAGAGGTCAGAGGTCACGTCCACATTGGAGTTGATGATGACGTTCCTACCATGAAACATCTGGAAGTAGTGAACCCAGAGCTCGTAGAACGACGATGAGTTACCGGTCAGGTTGTATACGAGCCCATCAGCGGTGGTGTTTATTCTATAAGCATAGAACATATCAATGCTCTTGGTCGAGAGGTTGTAAGTGCTCAAGGATAATTCGAGCATATCATCCATCTCAGGCATGAGGTCAGCTGGTCTGTAGATGTTGTATGACTCGATCTCACCATTGGTGATGTTGATAGTGTCCGTGAACAAGTCCTCGGTGTAGCTTGTGAGGGTGTAGTTGACGTAGATGTCGATAATAGTGTGGTCGACCTGATGGTCTATTTCGAACCTTACCATGAAGCCTTGGATGTCACAACCGGGGACAACAGCAACGTCTGCCGTCGTTGTTGGTAGGAATGAGAGAGCGCACACGCTCAACAGTATCAACGATGCGACAATAGCGCCTCGTCTTCTCATGGTATTCAATTGGGTCTGGAGGTATAAATAATCATTGGAGCAGGTTCTCCAAGAACTCCCGCTGCTCCTGTGTGAACTCCCCATCATGCTGCTTTATCTTGTGAAGCTCGGAGTCATAGAACTTCGTAGGTTCCTTTGATCTTTTTGGATCGTAGCAGTCGAACCTCACCTCGCTGGCGTCAAGACCGCAAAGCTTGCAGTGGAACAGATGATCATGTGGAATTATGTACTTGAACGGCTTGTCGCCCTTGAGATATTTTTCAAGTAATTTGGACTGGATATTTGAGAGGTCGACCGGGTCGTCTCGGACAGCCGAGAACAACAGGTCGGGAATGGCCTCGAAGCGGGTCAGAAGTGCCTTTGTATCCATGGTTCAAGAGCTCCATCAGATCCTTTACGCCTGGGTCCGTGCGATCCTTTTGGATATCCTTCTGTAATGCTCGCCAAGTATGGCATACTCAACCGCTACCGGAAAGGCCTTGCGCTTTGTAATGCTGGTCTTGATAAGGAGCTTCCAGTACCTGAACCTCGCGCTGGAGAGCACTCCTATCCGGATCACACTGTTGAAGAACGCGATGATGTCTGCTTTCTTCAGCCTGCCCTTGACACTGGGTTCGTAATCTTTCAAAAAGATGTTCAATCTCTGATAGTAGGCTTTGGATGAGTATATGGTCCTTATCACGCGTTTGTAGCCTTCCATTAGCACCTCCCTGTCCATTTTCGGGATGAAATTGATATCCACATCCGTGTTCTCGCCAGAAGTCACATCCGAGACCAATCTTCCTTCCTTTTTCAGCCGCTTCCAAAGCGCTGTCTGGGGCAGGGCGTTGAGGATACCTACCATGGCTGTAGGGATCCCATTTTCCTGTATGAACCTTATCTGGGCGTCGAAGATGCTTTCGGTGTCGTTGTCGAACCCAACTATGAAGCCGCCCATCACCTGCAAACCGTTGTGGTTGATGGTCCTTACTGCCTCGCCAAGGTCCCTGCTGACGTTCTGATACTTTCCACACTCCTTGAGGCTGTCCACGTTCGGGGTCTCTATTCCTAGGAACACCTTCGTGAAGTTGGCCTCTCGCATCATGTCCATGAGCTCCTGGTCGCCTGCAAGGTCTGTGGATGCCTCTGTAAGGAACGTGAAAGGGTATTTGTTGGCCTTCTGCCACTTGATGAGACGGGGAAGGAGCTTCTTGACCTCCTTTTTATTCCCGATGAAGTTGTCGTCCACGATGAACACAGCGCCCTTGTATCCGGTCCTGTGGAGGGCCTTGAACTCCCGCATCATCTGAGCTGGGGACTTGGTCCTGGGTCTTCTTCCGTTCATCACAACGATATCACAGAACTCGCAGTTGTATGGACAGCCTCTAGAATATTGCACTGCCAGGGAGACATATTTCTTTGTATCGATTAGCTCCCACATTGGAAGAGGTGTCTTCTGGATATCGGGTCTCTTCTCTGATGAATAAACACGGTTGGCCTTTCCCTTTTTCAGATCGGCAAGGAACATCGGTATCGTGACCTCGCCTTCGTTGAGTACGAAATGGTCTACATCCGGGTGCTTTTCATACTGGGTCGTGAAGTAGGGCCCCCCGCAGACCACGGTCTTGCCCATCGCGCTTGCACGCTCAATGATCTTGGCGGCACTGTCCTTCTGAACGATCATTGCAGAGACAAAGACCATATCGGCCCACTCAAGGTCGGCATCCTTGAGCTTTTTTACATTGAGGTCAACAAGACGCAGGTCCCAGCTTTTGGGCAGCATCGAAGCGACGGTGAGAAGGCCAAGGGGTGGGAAGACGGCCTTTTTGGAAATATACTTGAGAATGTGCTTGTAGCTCCAGAACGTGTCTGGGTACTTTGGATAGACTAGCAATACTTTCATGGGTACTCTTCCTACTTGCGAGTACACGTGTCAAAGCAAGATAGGATGAACCCTATACAGAAAAAGAACCACCGCCCAACCCCGATACTTTCTGGATCTGTTATATGATAAATGATAGGTCACTTCGAAACGAGTTCTGTTGTATCAATGCAAGTAGGGAGGTTATATAGTTATGTGGTGGGGATGTCACAGACCTAACGTCATCTGACGAGGGTATCTAGTAGACCTATATCTCTATGTTCTCCAGGAACTCCCTCTGCTCCTGTGTGAACTCCCCCTCATGCTGCTTTATCTTGTGAAGCTCGGAGTCGTAGAACTTTATGGGTTCCTTGGACCGCCTCGGGTCGTAGCAGTCGAACCTCACCTCCCCAGTCTCGTGCCCGCATATCTCGCAGCGGAAAAGATGCTTGTGTGGCATGATGTAACGGAAAGGTTTGTCACCCTCTAGCCATTTCTCTAGAAGCTTGGCCTGGAGGTCGTAGGGGTTCACCGGGTCGTCACGCAT
>JANQNL010000078.1 GCA_028279585.1 Thermoplasmatota archaeon | reverse complement strand
GGACAACACAAGCGTGGCTGGGAGAACTGTCAGTGAAGAAAGCGTCGCGAACACGATCATCAGCGATGCAAGGATCCCGAACGTCCTGAACATACCGATGTCGTTGAAGAACATCACAAAGAACCCTGAGAACGTTGTGACACCAGCAGCGACAAGCGAAAGACCTGTGGTCTCGATGCTCTTGCTCATGGACTCCTCTACACCACTACCTAGAGCCCTTTCATGACGGAACCTTTCGGTAAGGTGGATCGAATAGTCTATCCCAATACCGATGGTCATGGCAGTGATGGTAGCAGTGACCACGTTCAACGAGAAACCTAGGATGTACATGCTGCCGAGGATCCACCCTGTGACAAGCACAACAGGCACAGCTGTGACGACACCGAACCTGATGGACCGGAACAGGATGATGACGATGAGTGTACACAGAGCGATAGAGATCGCTGTGGAAAGGATCATCCCATCAGTCATCTCGGTCATCATCTTGAACCGCTCGAAGACGAATCCTGCATACTGGACATCCACTCCATCTATCTCGTATAGGGGTTGCATGTCCTCTTCGAGCTCAGCATGGAGGAACTTTCCCTTGTCCCCACCCACATCCTTCGTCTCAAGCTGGATGAGGGTCATGTCGTACGGATGAGCACCGTCTCCCTTGCTGAGAAGGCTCCGGATCTTCCCAGGCTCCACCACTCCGTTGATGCCGATGTTGTACAGCCGGTCTAGGACCCAAAGCAGATCCTCCCGACTATCAGGAATACCGTTATTGTCAGCATCAACGATGGTGTTCTGGTACATCGTCATGGTTTGAACGTAAGGAAGGATCGATATGGCCTTGGGACTTCCAAAGACCTTCGCCACATGGTTATCGTCCATCATGTTGTACATAGACTGGTTCAGAGCCTCCAGGAATGCAGGGTCTGCGACATCACCGATGACGATGATGTTCGCCTGCTCTGCTCCGAACGATGGGAACTCGTCATCCATGATGTAAATGGTCTGGACCACTGATGATTCAGGGGACATGGTGTCCTTGGGAGAGACATCCTTGGTAAGCTGTGTAGCAAGGAACATGCCACCTCCAAAGAGAAGGAGGGCGACCAGGATGACAGGGATGCTGAACTTGAAACAGAAGCGTCCCATGTTCCCAACACCTTTGGTGAAACCTGCTCCAGCAACCTCGATGGGTGTAGGTGTTTTCCGAGCAAAATCAGGTAATACATTTCGGAACAGCTTGAGCGAAAGAAGTTTCATGGCAGGAACAAAGAAGAGCATGACAAGGAAGGAGATGCCGATGCCGAAACCCAAAAAGATCCCAAAGGCAGACACGGCAGGGATGTTCGAAAAACCATTGGAAGCAAAAGCGATGGATGTGGTCAGTGTAGATAGCAGTATCGAGATGCCCATGAACCTGATCGCATTGCCCATTGCCTTCTTGGGTCCCATGGCCCCTTTGCGATACTCCTTGTATCGAAGCAGAAGATGCAGCGAGTAATCAATCGAGAGTACGATCATGATAAGGGGTGCAAAATAGGTCATCTGGCTGAACTGCAAGCCGAGAGCTGTGTATAATCCAAAAGAGATGATCACAGCACAAATGATCCCGAAGAACGATATGACCATGTCCACGATGTTACGAAGTGACACCATCAGGACAACTAGCACAAGGACCAAAGCGATTGGGACCAAGGTGAGCACGATGTTCATTGCATCGTCCTCCATCTCTTTGTTAAGTCCCGCGAACGTCGTCATCTTGTAGTCATCTGAGATCTCGGTATTGATGGTCCTGATAAGGGAAAGCTCTGCAGATTCATCGTCCTTTTCAATGAGGTCGTATCGGAAATAGATGAGCATGATGGCATAGGCGCCCTCACCGGTCTCATCAACAGAGACCAACGATGAGGCGTTCGGGTCCTGAAGAACATAGCCTATTGCATTTTCTAGCACATCATCTGGACAGTTCCCGATATCGTAGGCACCACCGGTCAGGAACGATACCGTCGATGCCACAGGGTCTGCGATGGTGATGATCGGGTCCTCGAACGTCACAAGGACATCACCGACCTTGTCGTCATCCATGATGGCCTGCTCCACACGTTGCATCATCAGAAGACCTTCTCGGTCCATGATGTTCCCGTCCTTGGCCTCGAAGGTGCAGATGATTATGTCAGTGGAATTGAACTCAGCTCGCAGCACATCGTCTGCCTCAAGGAACTCGGAGTGAGGTGTGTAGTCTGACATCTTTGTGGACGTGTCTATACCTGCAAGCGGGATGGCACTGATGGCGGTTATTCCCAGGAAAATGATGACTATGATGGCAGGATACCTCGTCACAAGCTTTGCGCTCATGAGTGTGAGCCGTTCATAGATGTTCTGGACGCGCCCCATTCCGTTCCTCCAACCTGCTTGTCACTGCAGGGTGGCGGAAGGATACTGGACATATATATTTTCGGTTAATGTATTGACACAGAGTGTCAATAGTCGTGAAATATCCAGTGCATTCACAGAAACCTATATACACCACACCAGTATTTCCCGACCTGCATGCTCGACCCGTTCGGCCGTCCAGTGGAAAATCTCCGCGTTTCCGTGACAAGGCAGTGCAACCTCGCCTGCAGTTACTGTCATAAGGAAGGGCACGAGCCGGGGGAAGAGACACTCACGGTCGAGCAGCTTGAAAAGGTCTTCGCAACCGCAGCCAAGATGGGCCTGAGCACTATCAAGCTCACAGGCGGAGAACCACTTCTGCGCAATGACCTGAAAGATATCATCTCAGCTGCAGCGAAGCACTTCGAGGACGTTTCTATAACGACCAACGGTATCCTTCTTGGAGAGATGGTCGCAGACCTCAAAGCTGCAGGACTTGACCGTGTCAACATCTCCCTTGACACACTGGACCCTGAGAGGTACGAGATGCTCACAGGAACGGGTCGGCTTCAGGATGTCATAGAAGGCATCATGGCCGCTAAGGCTGCAGGGATAGCCCCCATCAAGATCAACACGTTGCTTCTGGCCGATGCTCCACCGAACGAGTTCGAGAGGCTCTCCGAGTTCTGTGCAGAGCACGGACTAATCCTGCAGATAATCGAGTTCGTGGCGAAGAAGGATGGGGACAAGGCCAGGTTCTTCAAGAAGCGCCACAGGGACCTGGCAAAGCTCGAGTACCAGGTGGCCAGCATGGCTGTAAGGTCCCACTCCAGGCTCATGCAGTGTAGGAAGGTCTACACCATCGAGACCGCGAAAGGTCAAGTGGATGTGGAGATCGTCAGACCGAACAAGAACCCGGACTTCTGCCTTGCCTGCAACAGGCTTAGGATAACAAGCGACGGAAGGCTCAAACCATGCCTTCTTTCAGACCATGGGCTCGTGGACCTTGGCCCAACGTTCGATGAGGACGAACTGGAGAAAAGGTTCAAGCGGGCGATCATCGCCCGCAAACCGTTCTTCACAAAGCCATTGCCCCAAGGGGAAGGCACAGTAACACAACAGGAGGTCGTTCGATGACCGGAATGATAGATATCTCGAACAAGCCAGATGTCAAACGCACAGCTATGGCTTCCGGTCGTATCGGACTCAAACCCTCCACCATCCTGGCCATCCAGGATGGGAATATCAAAAAGGGTGACTGCCTGGAGGTCGCAAAGGCTGCGGCCATTATGGCTGTGAAATCAACACCTGCGGATATCGTCCACTGCCACCCACTTCCAGTTGAGAAGGTTGAAGTGGATTTCCAGCTCAATGAGGGCTCTATCGAGGTCGAGGTCACGGTCAAGGCCACATACAAGACCGGTGTTGAGATGGAAGCCTTGAACGGAGTGACCCGTGCGCTTCTGACCATCTGGGACATGACCAAGTACCTGGAAAAGGACGAGAACGGCCAGTACCTAGATACCAGGATCACGGACATCATAGTCACGAAGAAGATCAAGGGGTGAAACCATGCACATCGTCGAACTTCAGCCTGGCACGCCTGTAGGAGTAATGACCGTTTCTGACACCCGGACCCTTGATGACGACAAGTCTGGGGACGTTATCGTAGAAGCCTTGAAGAACAAGGAAGCCGAGATCGTTTCCCGGATCATAGTCAAGGACGACCCGATGGACATTCAGGCCGGGGTCAGGTCCATGGTAAGAGGTGGTGTCAAGGCCATCATCATCACGGGGGGGACCGGTATCTCATCCAGGGATGTGACCGTGGAAGCCCTCAAGTTCGACAAGGAACTACCCGGGTTCGGAGAGATCTTCAGGATGCTCTCGTTCAAGGAGGTAGGCTCCAGGTCCATGGCATCCAGGGCAAAGCTTGGGATAATGGACGGTGTGGTCGTCTTCTGTCTTCCAGGTTCTGTCAATGCAGTCACACTTGCTATGAACGAGCTCATCATTCCAGAGCTTGGACACCTCATCAAAGAGGTGGGACGTTGAGCATGCGTCCCTTCACCAGCCTCATCTCAGCGCAAGAAGCGTTAGAGACCATGATGTCACTGGCCATCCCGATGGGGCGGACCGAGAAGGTCGGTCTGGAAGATGCTCCTGGACGTGTTCTGGCAACTGATATCATCGCTCCCTTCGATGTTCCTCCGTTCAACCGTGCAGCCATGGACGGCTACGCCGTTATAGCCGAGGACACCTTCGGCGTGAACTCATACGAGCCTGCAGAGCTCAAGTGCGTGGACGAGGTCTTCGCGGGGGACAAGCCACATGGCAAGGTCGAGAAAGGCCAGTGCATCCAGATTGCCACGGGTGCACCCATGCCAGAAAGTGCCAATGCTGTCGTCATGGTGGAGTACACCGATCGAGAGGGAGACATCGTCAAGATCAACAAACCACAGGTCCCAGGGGGAGACGTCTCGAACAGTGGTTCGGACATCGCCAACGGGGACGTGGTGGTCGAGAAAGGCTCGGTCCTGCAGCCTGCCTCCATTGGAGCCATTGCAGCTGTAGGGATTGAACAGGTCGAGGTATACTCACGACCAAAGATCATGGTCGTCCCAACAGGTAACGAGGTCATCGCGCTTGGAGAAGAACCAGAGCCTGGAAAGATATACGACATCAATACCCACTCCATCGCAGCACTGGTCACACAGGCTGGTTGCGAGGCCATCAAGACCTCGATAACCGAGGATACGGCAGAAGCACTCGAAGCTATAGTCGACAAGGCACTGGCTGAAGGTGTGGACATGCTCATCTTCAGCGGGGGCTCGTCGGTGGGGGAGAGGGATATCCTCGTGGACGTGCTCGGAAACCGCGGAAAGGTCTTGTTTCACGGGGTGCAGATCAAACCCGGAAAACCCACTCTCTTCGGAACCATAGAGAACCTACCGGTCCTTGGGTTACCCGGCTATCCAACATCCTGTCTCACTAATGGTTACTTCCTTCTCCTACCAATGCTTGCCAAGATGTCCAGAGTTCCTCACATGGACAAGACCGTCGAAGCAAAGATGGGTGCAAGGGTCGTCTCCACACTTGGCAGGATGCAGATCTTCACGGTCAGCCTCGAAGATGGTACAGCGAACCCTGTGTTCAGGGAGTCGGGAGCCATAACAAGCCTTGCTAGGGCTACTGGCTATATTTTGATCCCAGATAACACTGACATAGTGGAAAAAGGTGAGACCGTGATGGTCCACCTCATCTGAATTATTATTACACACCATCAGGGTGGTGGTGGAGGATGCTCTCCATCTGGTGGTGGTGGACCATCGGCTGCAGGTTCAGGCGGTGGAGGTGAATCCCCAGCTGGTTCTGGCGGGGGTGGACTGTCCCCAGCTGGTTCTGGTGGGGGAGGTGAGTCTCCCTCAGGTGCTGGAGGTTCTTCCTTCTTCTCCTCAGGAGGTGCTGGAGTTTCCTCTGCTGGTGGAGCTGGGGTATCTGCTGGAGGTGCCGGTGTAT
>JANQNL010000076.1 GCA_028279585.1 Thermoplasmatota archaeon | reverse complement strand
TGCGCTGACCACGTGGTCCGCCACGACCGCCTGGACCACCTCTTCCACCGGACCCACCTGGACGGCCTCCAGGACCTCCTGGACGACCTCCGGGACCGCCTGGGCGCCCGCCAGGGCCACCAGGACGTCCACCACCAGGTCCGCCACCGCGTGGTCCACCGGAGCCACCAGGCCTATCGCCTCGTTCTCCATCTTTTCGCCAGACGACCCTCTTTTCGACACCTTTATGCTCTATCTCGACAGCGCCTCCTTTGGCATCGTCAGGCCTATCAGTGTCCTTGAGGTCCTCGTCCAGAGGAGGTTCTTCTACGACCTCTTCTTCCACCTCTTCCTTTTTCTCTTCCTCGGTCATGGGATCACTCCTTGTTGATGGACTCCTTTACGGTCTCATACTCTTTGGTGGTCGACTCGTTCTTGTTGACGGCCCCACTTATCCTCTCATCGTCTGGGAGGACCTCCTCGGAGTGGGGTATGAGAACCCCAGCATCGAGTATCCCCTTGAGCGAGGAGAACACGTTGGAACCCTTGATCGGTGTCTGCAGTCCGATATCGAGGACCGCACTGTCTACGCTTGCCTTCTGGGCGCGCTTTCCAGCCAGCAGACCTGTGAGGTATGCTGCTGTGACGTTGCTTCCAGAACCTTTCCATCCAAGCTTCTTGAGGTCATCGGATGTGGCCTGGGCCACGACCTTGTCGCCCTCTGGATAGAAGTTCACGAACTGAACTATCATCTTCTTGTTGGTCCTGCGGACCACGGCGCGGGTCATACCTGACCTGAGCATCCTAAGCCTTCTGTGGTAGTTCGTCTTCCCCTTCCTTCTGCGTCTGAAGGGAACCTTGTACCTTGCTCCTGTCGCCATTTATTTCACCTCCGGGACCCTAATGCCCTCTGGGGGTTTGATGAAGACCTTCTTTGATTCCATCTGCGTCATAAGGTGAGCCTTGTTCCTGAACTGGCCACCCTTGGCGTAGAGGTAGTACTGTCTGTAGGTCTTCTTGTCTATGAATCCGTTGTCGCGCCAGTACTTGAGTAGCTTCCTCATGGGCCTGATGGTGTTTATCCACCTCCTCTTTCGAGGATAGCGAGCATACTTTCCACCCTTTCTTGAGCCGTGACCCTTCTGCTTCCCCTTCTTCTTCTGGTTCAGCTGGTATCTGGCCCTTCCACGGGACACCCCCCTGATCTGCTTCTTCCTGATGGCTCCAGCGTGTACCAGTGCCCTGATGTCAGACCGGGTGATGGCCTCTGAGATCTCCTCAGTGTACTTGTTATTGAACTGTACCCTGTTGACGCCGCAGTTCAATACCTCTGCGGCCATTCTCTTCTGGTTCTTAAGGTCCATTTACTCCTCCCCCCTCTTCTCTTCGATCCTTGTAACCGCCCTGTCGACCTTGACGCTGTTCCTGTTGAGGACCCTGATGCCCTTCTCGTTGGCATACTGGATTATGTCCAGCCTCTTCTTCGCACCGACAGTGGCACCGATCCTTACAGCCTGGGTCTCGGGCTTGATGTTCCACATCTGCTTGACGTTGTAGACCAGGACCTCCTCGAACCCTGATGGGTGAAGACCGCGTGCACCGCTGGGACCGCCATATCCGATGGATACGATGTTGGTCCGCCTCTTGATGCCCCTTCTGGCCTTGGAATGGAGACCTCTGGGCTTTCTCCAACTGGTCCCGAGCTTTTTGTAGCGGAACCATTCCTGACGCCTGAACTTGGGCCTGCTCTTGGACTCTCCAGCGCGCTTCTTCATGGCATCCTTGGTATCGTCACCAAGCTTTGGCTTGGCCTTAGCCTCGTGCTTCGGGGCCTTCTTCTTGCCCTTTGCCTTGGTAGGCTTCTTCTTGACCTCTGGTGTTGCCTCGACGATCTCGACCTTGGGCTCCTTCTTTGTCTTTGGCGCAGCCTTTGGGGCCTTTGCCTTCTTCTCGGTAGCCTTCTTGGTCGCCGCCTTTGGCTTTTTGGTCTTTTTCTCCTCGTCAGCCATGTTACCGCCTCTTCTCTATGAGATAGATACCATCCTGGAACACTCTAGGATCGTACCTCTTGATCTTTGTCGCTTGTTCGATGTTGGCTGCGGTCTGTGAGACCGCCTCCAGGTCTATACCGGTGACCGATACGTTCTCTCCGCTAACCTTCACCTCGGCTCCCGGTCTGATACTTGCGTGACGGGGGTTCCTCTCCCCCAGGAAGTTCTCAATGACGACTACGTCGCTTTTGACAGAGATCTTTATCGGAAAATGAGCATAGACCATCTTCAGGTTATACTCGTATCCGTCAACGACCCCTTTTACCATGTTCGTGACATGTCCGTTCCAGGTGCCAGCCATGGCATAGTCCTTCCTCTTTGGTAGATGTGTCTCGATGGTAACGACGTTGCCCTTGACCGTCATCTCGATGCGGTTGTGGACGAACTGTCTGGAGAGGGAGCCCTTGGGGCCCTTTATCTCCAAAAGACCATCTTTGTAAGAGGGAGTGACGCCGTCTGGGCACTCTATCTCGAACTTCTGTACATCCGTAACTGCCATACTCATCACCTCAATAGACGTAAGCCAGAAGCTTACCTCCGGTATGCACCTCTTTAGCGTTCGTATGGGAGACCACGCCCTTGGTGGTCGAGAGGATGAGCACACCGAAGTCCTGTGCAGGGAGGTAACGGGCCTCGTACTTCTCGAGCTCCTTTCTCTTCACTGCATACCTTGGCTTGATGACACCGCAGTCGTTGATGTTGCCTGCCAGGGTGACCTTGAACAGTCCTCCCCTGCCATTATCGACGAACTCGAACTGCTTGATGTAATTGCTCTCCTGCATCACCATGAGCACTCGTCCTATGAGCTTGGAAGAGGGCTTGATGATGACCTCCTGCTTGCCTGATCTCTCGGCGTTCTTAAGCGCCGACATCGCATCTGCTAGTGGATCTTGCTGCATCTTTTCATCCCTCCTTATGAGTACTTCTTGAATCCTATCTCAGGGGCGATCTCACGGAAGCACTGTCTGCAAAGATGCATACCATATCTGCGGATTATCCCGCGCTTTCTTCCGCATCTTGCACAGCCGATCTTTCGTCCAAAGGTCTTTTTGACCTCCTCGCTCTCCTCTTCTGTTACGTTCTCGTCGCTGGTCATTCCACCACCTCCACGTTGAACCTGTCAACCAGGAAGGACTTCGCCTCTCCCCTGGAGACCTTATGTGTGTGTGGTATCTTCGCCTTGGCATGCCTCCTGATGGAGACACGCTTTCCTGGCCTTGAGAGGACAACCGAGATATCCATACCGAATATTCCGATGTCCGGGTCGTACTTCATTCCTGGGAAGTCCGTGTAGTCTGGTATCCCAAAGCTGAAGTTGCCCTCTGTATCGAAGGAGTAACCGGCCAGTTTGTTCTCCTTTACCCAGAATGCGTCCTTGAGGAACTTCTCGGCGTCAGGGCCACGGAGCGTGACCTTGCAGCCGATAGGCATCTCCTTTCGCAGTCCCAGGTCCTTGTTCGTCGTGTTAGAGATGGTCCTTGCGGACTTGCGCCCGGTAACCATCTCGATGACCTTCTCGCCACGGATGAGCTTCTCACCGCCCTCGCCCACACCGATGTTGACGACGACCTTCTCGATGACGATCCTTCGCATCGGGTGCTTGTCGAGCTCCACCATTGGTTCGGGGGCCTTTGTCTCTTCTTCTGCGGGCTCCTCGACCTTGGGCCCCTCTGCTTTAGGTTCCTCTGCTGGGGTCTCCACTGGAGTTTCCTCCTTGGCTTCCTCAACTTTAGGTTCCTCGACTGGAGTCTCAACCGGGGTTTCCTCCACGGGAGGTTCCCCTTGAGGGTCACTACCCGAAAGGTCCGAAGAATCGTCAGATTCGATTGGATCGACAGGTGCCTCTTCCTCTTCCGCGACCTCTATCTTCTCTTCCTCTGGGCTCATTCTGCAGACACCTCCAACGTAGCTATCTCAGGTGTCTTGGTCCCAATAACGAAGACATAATCCTTGATGGTCGAGAAACCCTCCTCGAACTTGACGATGTTCGGAAGTGGGTTCCTGATGACCTCGTACTCAGAGATGGATGCAAGCTGACCAACGTGCTTTCCCCAGATCATCATGACGAGGCTTCCTTCCTTGAATGGGATATGACCCTTGATCTTCTGGGAAGGGACCTCGATCTTGAGCACGTCGCCGGTCTTGTACTTGTCCTTCTTCAGCACGATATTGCGGCCGTCATGAAGGTTGAGCTGGCACTGGCCTCCCTTGACGGTGGTCTTGTTCTCGATCCTTGCCAACTTGAACTTTGCCTCATCGGCAGAGATCCTGTTGAGCCGGATCTTACCACGGTGGTCCACGAGGACGCGGAAGTGCTCCTTGCTCGCTGGCAGGGAGATGACGTCCATCAGACCGACACCACGCTTGTAGTCCCTGGCGGGCTTTCCGTCGATAAGGACCTTCCTTGCGCCGATGATCCTTCGGGCCTCTCGTGTGGTATCTGCGTACTTGAGATAGTCTGTGAGTATCACTGTAAGTGCGATGCTCCTATCGTACGGATGTGGTCCAGGTGATGGTCGGACGATCCACTTCCTGGTCTTCTTCTCGATAGGCCAGGACTTTGGTGCCGAAATTCTCTTCTGGTGCAGGCTCATGTGCTCTCCTCCATGTAGCTTTCTACGACCTGCTTCCTCCATGGGTCAGACAGGTCCAATCTTGTGAGTATCAGGTTGGATGGGTCTATCCACTTCTGGACGTGCTTTCCATCCGACTTCTGGATGGTGGCGCCTTCGACCGCCACCTTTAGCTTTTTGAGGTTAACCTCGACTATCTTACCGGAAAGCCCCTTGGAACTTCCCCTGACGACCTTGACGGTGTCGCCCTTCTTTATCGGGAACGACCTGAGGTCGTACTTGGCCATGAGCTCCTGGGAAAGGTGGACGGCTAACATCTTGTGCCTCTTGTGCTGAGGTGCGTTGTACCTGGCCTTCCTGTTCTTCCTTGGCTGAATACTTGTTGTGCTCATCTTGCTCACCTCACACTATCGTGGATGCGTTCGCCGCGATCCTCGGGTACCTCTCTGCAGCCTCTCTGGCTACGGGGCCCTTGATGTCCGATCCCTTGGTCTCTCCAGTTGGGGTGGTGATGACCGCTGCGTTGTCCTCGAACGACATCATCGTACCATCGGCGCGCCTGAACGGCCTCCTCTGGCGAACGATGACCGCCTGGACAAGCTGCCTGCGCATCTCCGGGGTACCCTTCTTCACGGTCACAAGGACCATGTCGCCGATGCCGGCGGTGGGGTATCTCCTGTGAGTGCCGTGGTACTTGAGGACCATAACGATCTCGACGATCTTTGCACCGGTGTTATCGATGCACTGGAGCCTCGCGCCCACTGGCAATCCTCTGCACTGCTTTCCTGCCACTCCCAACATCTTACAGCCTCCCTACGATAACGAACGAGACGTTCTTGGAAAGAGGCCTGCACTCCATGATCCTCACTGTATCCCCGACCGCTATATCCAGACAGTCCGGTTTATGTGCGGAGATCTTGGTGGTGCGCCTCTCGTACCTCTCGTACTTGGGGATGTATCTCCTATGCTCCCTGGAAATGACGGCGGTGCGGTTCATCTTGGTAGTGACCACGACACCATCGAAGATCTGCCCTCTGACGGACAGACTTCCATGATAGGGACAATGTGAATCCTCACAGGTCCTGGAAGGCTTTGCGATATCTATGCCGATATCCCTACCGACTCCTCCGCTGGCCACACGCTTTTTGGCCTTTTTGACCTTAGGCTTGAGGGCCCGTTTCTTCTGGACCTTGTCGATCTCAGAAGCGGTAGCCTCAGGCTTGTGAATGACCTTCTCCTCCGCCTCTTCCGCTTTGGCCTTCTTGACCTTCTTCTTCTTATCTTCTGCATCTGGGGTCATGCTCTCAACTCACTGTACTTGTAATAACTTGAAATCATCAGTTCTCTCTATCTGTGGAACCTGAACGACCAGTGGCTTTCTTTGCAAGCTTCTTTATCCTATCCTCTGGTCTGAAGGCGATGGTATCACCGGAAAGCTCAACGGTCTCGCTGCCGAACTGGACGCTGAAGACACATCCGTGCTTCTGCACCGTCCTCGGTGAGCCGTTGGATAGGTCCTTGCCGATGAGAAGGGTGTTCTTGGTCTCGTCCAGAACGACACCTTCCAGTCCTACCTGGGAGGGGTCTGTGGAGCGGACCACCCTGCATCGGGTACCTATGATCTCGTCGATCAGACGAGGATTGTTTCCGGTCATCTTTTCACCTTGTTGTCAGTTTTAGTCCCTGATCCTTCCTTTGAACCCGAGTTCCTCCAAAGCCTTCTGCACCTTCTTCTTGTGATCGCCCTGGAGTTCAATCGTGTCCCCCTTGACGGTCCCGCCGGATGCGCATCTGGTCTTCAGCTTTCTTGCTAGGTCATCTATGTCGATGTCGTTTGCGTCTATGCCTTCGACGATGGTCACCATCTTGCCATAGCGCCGCTTGACGACGTAGATATTGATATCCTGCTGTTCTCGGGCTATCTCCTCACAAACACAAAGTTCGGATGGAAGGCCACAGGATTTACAGATCTCGCCCATTATAACTCGCCCTCCTGGCTCATAACGGTCTTGAGCCTGGCTATATTTTTGCGAAGGGCCCGTATCTTACCAGGGCTCACCAATGCACCCCCCATGGCGGCAACCCCACGCTCATGCATGAGGTCGTTCGAAAGCTCTTTGAGCTTGTCTTCTCGTTCCTGGGGAGTCATCTCCCTGATCTCGTTCATTCTTATCAGAGACATCTGGTATCATCCTCCTTGGATCACTTGTCCGCGGTCTCCTCCGCAGTATCGGGTTTATCGTCAGTCTTCTCTTCAGCAGGGGGTTCCTCTTTGGGTTCCTCTGCTGGGGCTTCCTCTGTTGGAGTTTCTTCAGGTGTCTGCTCAACAGGGGCCTCTTCCTTGACCTCTTCTACAGGTGCCTCCTCTTCAGTTGCCTCACCGCTCTCCGCCGCTGCAGCCTTGGCCGCCTCGACCTGGGCAGTGGTAGCCTGGATAGGTGGTGCCTCGTAAGCGACTGCGCGCTCAGCGACGGTAACTTCGTCAGGAAGCTTGGCGTTTGGGTCCATGATCATGACCTTGACACCGATGGTCCCGAGCTTCTTCTTGGCAGTGGCAAAGCCAAGGTCCATCCACTGGAGTGCGGGCTCGCCGCAATACTTGATGTGGCCTTCCTTGAACTTCTCTGTCCTGTGCCTCTGGCCTGTGAGCTTTCCGGAAAGTGTCACCTGGCAGCCCTTTGCACCGGCCTGCATGATCCTCCTAACAGTGGAGTGACCAGCCCTTCTGAAGTGCCAGCCCCTCTCGAGGGCGGAGGCGAGCTTCTGTGCCATTATCTGGGCATTGAGGTTGGGGTCGTCGGACTCCTGGACCTCTATCTGTGGGTTTTCGAACTTGAACTCGGACTCGACGGTCTGGGTAAGGGCCTTGATCGTGGCTCCCTTCCTACCGATGACCATTCCGGGCCTCTCCGCGACCAGGGTGACCCTGGTTCCCACGGGGGTCCTCATGATCTTGAGACCACCGAAACCTGCCCGCTCGGTCTTGCTCATGAAGTACTCCTTCAAAAGCACCCTGCGGATGTTCTCTGCTATGAACTTACGCTCTGAGGTCATATTACTCCTCCTTCTCCTCGAGTATCACTTCGACGTGTACCGTCTCAGTTACGAAATCTGTCTGTCTTCCCCGGGCTCTGGATATTGAGCCTGGAATGATCCTGCCCCTGTGGGCAGCAATGTGCCTGATGAACAGGTTGGTGACGTCGAGACCGCCGTACTCGGCGTTGTTCTCGGCATCCATAAGGACCTTGAGAATGTGCTTTGCAGCCTTCTGTGGATACTTGCCGGGTCCCATCTTTCCCTTCCTGTGACCCACAGAGCCCGTGTGCCTCCTGAAGGGCACGGCCTTCTGCAATGCAATGACATCCTCGAGGTATGTCTTGGCCTTGTCGACCTCCATACCCTTGAGAGCCCTGCATATCTCTATGGAATGCTTGGGTGAGATGTGAAGCTCGTTGCCTATTGCCCTGGACATCCTGTCCGACTCGTAATCGTCTTGGAAACTGTAACCTACCATACGATCACCTTACTTGAGCGGCATATGCTTGGACGAACGGGTCGCACCGACACCGGGTCCAGTATGCTTTGGCGGCTTCCTTGTGAGGGCGAACTCGCCCAGGTAATGCCCGATCATCTCTGGCTGGATGATCACGTCCACGAACTCTCGGCCATTGTAGATGGACACGGTCTTGCCAACAAGCTTTGGCAGGATGACGATGTCCCTCATATGGGTCCTTATCTTCTCATCACCCCTGTCAACATGCTTCCAGAATATCTTCTGGGGGTGGCTCATGCCACGGGTCAGCGATCGCCTGGCCCTGGATGGCAGGATCTCAAGGACCTGTGCATCGTCGAGCTTCTGAAGTTCCTCCAGGGTCATTCCCCTGAAGGTGAACTCCTTCTTCTTCCTGGTGGCGATACGCCCCGCTGTCTTTCTGGCCTTTCTCCTTGCGGCCTTTGCTGATCCGAACTTAGGCATTTAGATCACCGCCTCCTCTGTTTCTTCTTTGGACTCAAGCGACCCACCTTCCTACCTGGAGGTGCGTTCCTTGAGACAGTGTTCGGCTTACCGACGTGCTGGTGGTTACCACCGCCGTGAGGATGGTTGTAGGGGTTCATGGCAACGCCACTCACGTTCGGATACTTCTTCGCCTTGGAGCGAAGGACGTGTACCCTCTTACCAGCCTTGAGCAGTGGTTTTTCTGGTCTTCCTCCACCGGCCACGATGCCGATGGTGGCCCTGCAGGATGGATTGAAGGACTTGAACTGTCCAGACGGAAGCTGGACAACTGTCCTTGCACCCTGGCTGACCACGGTTGCGAATGTCCCAGCGGCCCTGACGAACTTGCCGCCATCGCCGATCTGGGCCTCTATATTGTATATTGGAGTACCCTCAGGTATCTCAGAAAGGGGAATGGTATTGCCGGGCATCGGTCTGATGGATGCTCCGATCTTTACCTCGTCACCCATGCTGGTGCCTTCTGCGGCCAGCATGAGCCCGACCCTTCCAGTGCTGTATCTAACTTTTGCAAGAGGTGCGGTGTGTCCTGGACAGTGCACGAAGCCCTCGATCTTGCCAGTGCCGATCTTGACCGGATGGTGCTTGACCTTGCCTCTGTACCTGTGGCTTGGTGCCCTGTGGATGGAACCGCGTCCACGCCTCTGCTGCTTTAATCGCTTACCCATTTGAACACCGTCCTTAGAACATACCTATCCTCATGCTGATGTCCTCAGCCGAGTAGCCCTTCTTGAGCTTGATGATGGCATGCTTGCCATCAGGCTTTCGCAGAACGTTCACCTTCTCGACCTTTACATCGTAAAGCGCCTCGAAGGCCTTCTTGATCTCCGGCTTGGTCGCAGAAGAGCGGACAACAAACTCGAGGGAGTTCCTGGTCTCCATGAACATCATGGTCTTTTCTGTGACTATCGGATGTAATAGAACTGGATCGATCCTCATTTACCATCCCCCCATCTTTTCCAGGGCACCCTGTGTGATGATCACAAGCCTGCCTGGGTCACCGCCTGGTGCAAGGAGCTCGGTATTGAGCGACTCTGGTGTTGCTACGTCCACACCAAGGATGTTGTTCAGAGCCGGTCCACAGGTGGAGTCATCGGAGACGATGACGAGCACGGACTTTGGTGTCTTGTAGCGCCTGCCCCTGAGCTTTCCCCTGCCAGCCCTGACGTGCCTGCCATTTTTGGCCCTGTCGAGCTCTCTGTCGAGCTCAAGGCTGTTGAACAGGTCTATCATCTTCTTGGTCCTCTGGATCTTTTCGAAGTTGTCGTTGACCACCAGAGGGAGTGTAAACTTGGCGTTGAACTTGTGGCCCCTTGCAGCGACCAACTGCTTGTTGGTGGTTGCTGCCAGTGCTGAGGCACGTCCAAGCCTGCGCTCCTTAACGTTGATCTTCTTACCCCTGTCCTCTTCGGGTCTTGGGGGATGTGCCCTGCGTCCGCCAACGTTGTTGGGGGACTGGACCGCCCTGCGGCCCTGGGTCATCCTCTGGACCCTTGCTACGCCTCGGCCCTTGCCCCAGGTAGATGCGGCATGCCTCTGACCGGCCCTAACGTTAGGTCCGTATGGCTGCCTCCTGTTGGCCTGGGCGGCAACGACAGAGCGCCTGATGACGTCAGGTCTGTAACTCGTATCGAACACTGCTGGAAGGGTGGTCTCTTTGTCGACCTTGCCTTTGAGGTTGTAGATGTTGACCTTCTTGGTCCCCTTCTTTGTGATATTCTTTGTCTGTGTCTTTTTCGCGTCAGCCATATCTCTTCCCCCTTACACACCCTGCTTGGACTCAAGCGAAAGATATTCTATCTCTGGGACAGAAGTGTCGGTCTCAAAGCACCTTATCGCGTCCCTGAACCTGACCAGCCTCTTTGCTGGACCCGGGACAGACCCATGAATGACGATGTAACTGTTCTTGACATTGCCGTAATGCAGGAAGCCACCCTTTGGTGTTGGATCGTCAAAGCCCTTGTCCTTGTCCTTTGGCTTTGCGACGACCTTTATGACCTGCTTGTTGAACTCGGTCCTCTGATGATAACCTGTCTGACCTTCCCTGGCGACCTTTGGGTTGACGTATCCTGGAGAGAAAGGACCGAGGTTACCGATCATCCTCCTGTGCTTGCTGTTCTTGTGTGAGAGCAGCTTTACGCCGAACCTCTTGACGACGCCCTGGAAACCCTTACCCTTGGTGATGCCGGAAACGTCCACGAAGGAACCTGGAGTGATGAAGTCCGTGACCTCTATCTCCTTTCCGAGCAGTCCCTTGGCATACTTGACCCTGGCTTCCACGGTCCCACCGCCGATCCTCTGTTCCATGAGGTCTGGCTTCTTCTTTGGGATACCGGAGATGAGCCTTGGGAGGGTATAGGTCAGGACCCTAACGTCCTCGACCTGGTCCATGTCGACCTTCTTCCATGCAGCCTTCTCATCGAAGTTCTTTGGCATGGGCAGTTTCTTGCGAAGGTCTGCATCCAGGTCCTTGGACCATATCTCTGTCAATGTCTTCATTCCATAGGACCCACGTGTGTAGAGCCTTACCGCGGCGATCCTCATTGGAGGTGCCTCGATGACGGTTATTGGCATTCGCACGTGCATCCTTGCCGTTGTCTTATGTTCGCGGAGGTCTTGGTAGATGGCGTGTGTCATGCCCGCCTTGTATCCTGCAAAGCCCTGAAGCTTTGGCTCGTCGCCGCCGTCTGGCCACGACTTGATATGCGGAACATGGCTCCTTGCCTTCTTGCGGGGACTGAAACCCCTCGACCCGCGCATTGGATGATGTCTTTTGCTCATTGGTCCACCTCATTTTGGGGTGAATCGATAGGCTACGCCTTGTGGCTGGTAGCCTTCTGGCCTCAATATTTCCTTCCCAATGGCTGGGGGACCATGGAGGGTCCCGCTGACCGTGACGCGGGCCATTCGACAAAAATCGGTTCTCAAGAACCGTCGAAGGCACTGGGCCATATCCCTTCCGCGTGTGGTCAGCATGCTTGGGAGGGAAGCCTCATTATAAGAACATCATATTTAAAGATTTCTTAATATCAAGTATATAGAGCCAATGATGGCCCCACACACCAGTAGTATTAGAGCGGCTACAGCGATAGAAAAGTTCATAGAGGAGTCGTTTCCGCTGCTGGCCTCCTTTACAGAATGTGACTGGAACTGGAGGTTGTTGCCCTCATCTTCCTCCTCAACATTACCGCTTGGGTCCACTCGAACGTAGAGTGTGTAATCGCCTTCGGTGTCAGGCGTCCATTCGAGGGTGACCTCATGCTGCTGGCCAGAGGTGAGGGCTGGAACGTCAACGGTGTCCACGACCCGTTGATGCGTGGCGTCATCTGCTGTGACCACCATGAGTTCGACCTTGGTGGCTGGTGAATCCCCATCCCCCTGGTTCGTGATGGTGGTGGTGACCTTCAGGGTCTTGCCTGCAGACTTCCCACCGTCCAGATCTGGCATGGCGACTTTCAGGTCGCTGAACGCAAAGCCTGTGTTGATGTCATGGGCCGCAGGGCCGGACAGTGTCAACTCGTAGGTGAAGATGAGCTTATCGTTCTTAAAGACCTCAACCTCGTATTCCTGGGTCGTTGAGCCTATTAGACCTGAGGGGAGGTAGATGTCGTGGTCGCCTGTGGCCTTGCTCTGGGTGAGAACGGTGTTGCCAGAGCTATCCTTGATCTCGATGGAGGAATCCATGAGTTCACCGTTCGCGTCCAGGATGTGAAGCTCCAGATCGTCGAAACGGACCTTGTCAAGGTCGTTTTCGGAGAATGTGACGTCTACGTCCGGGGAGCATCCCAGGGTGAGTAGGCCCATCAAGGATTCGGATACCGTGGTGTTATACACCTCTGCAGAACACTGGGATAGGAATATCCCTGCAATTGGGGCCCCTGTGATATGGTTTTCCGAGATCACGTTGTCCTCGCCCGCAAAGGCCACGATCCCTACGCCCTTTGGGAACCTGATGACCGGTTGAAGATGCTCAACATGTGGCATTCCTTCGGGGGTGAGGAACTCGGTCTCGTCGGAGCAACTGAGGTCTGAACAACTACCAGTATCTGCCGAGGGATTGCACCCACCAGAGTCATAGGTGGTCAAGGAAAGGTTCGAGATCGTGTTGTCCCGGACCAACGCCGAGGAGTTCGAGATCATTACACCTATGGAGCAGTTGTCCATGATGTTCCCATAGACAGTGTGGTCCAGGTCGGATGTGGGGCCCATGAACGCGAACGCAGCACCCCAAGTGACCGTGGAGGAACAACCTCCATCAGAGACCACCCTGGTGATGCCAGACATATCATTGTTGCTGTAGGACATCCTGCCTCCGTAGGTCATGAACCCGTCGGGAGAGCTCTTCACTGTGCAGCCGTAGACAATGCCTGTGGTGTTGACAAGCTGCGCAACGTCAGAACCCATGTTAAGGAAGGAACAGCCAGTGATGGAGATATCATCGCAAGAAGATGTGAACACCCCCTGGTTGGTGTTGCCGATGGAAACGTTCTCCATAATCAGTCCGCTGGATATGGCCTTGATGGCCTGGGATCCGAACGAGATGGTTGAGTCTGTGAGAGTGAGGTTGCTGTCGATGATGTATGGGCCGATGGAGATGA